>NZ_JBAIYU010000016.1:0-1907 GCF_036763085.1 Dendrosporobacter sp. 1207_IL3150 | reverse complement strand
GTTGTTTGCCCCGAATGGGCAATAACTTGGTGGTGAGAGTCCACTACAGGCTTGGCAGTAGGAACTGTTAGCAGAGGGCAAGGGTGTCCGCCGTGAGGCGGAATCTGAAGTAAGCCTAATGCAAACCCTCGGTCTGACGAATAGAAACTACATATAAGGCATTTGCAGGGCGGACGAGTTTGCAACGCAAAACGAAGTCCAATACTGCCCGAACCCTGTGGTGTAAATGTAGCAGATATATGAGGGGAAGGTTATCGTTCTTAACGGGGGAGGTCTTGCAATGCTCCGAAAGACATTGGTAACCCCATGACACTTGGAGAACCCATGCAGTGATGTATGGCTCAATTGCAAGAAGTCAGCAGAGGTCATAGTACCGGAGAATTTTTTTTTACGGGAAGGACCGAACAATAGTAGTCTTTTGAACGAGAGGACGGTAAAGCAATGTTAAGAGAGCAGAAAACGGCGAAAGCCGGCTGCTGTTGCGAGGGTATGTTGGAAACAGAGAGTAGCAACGGAGCGCGGAGCATTGCTCAACTTGAAACCGCAGATGAAGACGGTGCAAATAGTTTGCTCGAGGACATACTGCATAGGGACAATCTCAACTCAGCCTACCTACGAGTAAAACGAAATGGCGGAGCGCCTGGCATTGACAAAATGACAGTAGACGAAATGTTACCCTATTTAAAGGAACATAAAGAAGAATTACTTAAAAGTATTCGAGGCGGCTGGTACAAACCAAAACCCGTAAGGCGAGTAGAAATACCAAAACCTGACGGAGGGAAGAGAAACCTTGGAGTACCGACGGTAATAGACCGAATGATACAACAAGCTGTGGTTCAAATATTGCAACCGATATTTGAACCACTCTTTTCCGAAAACAGTTATGGTTTTAGACCAGGGAGAAACGCCCACCAAGCGATGAAGAAAGCCGAAGAATATTACAAACAAGGCTATGTCAAAGTAGTAGACATAGACCTTGCAAAATACTTCGATACGGTGAATCATGACATTCTAATAGATAGGATTCGAGAAGTAATAAAGGATGAACAAGTTATAAAACTGGTACGCAAGTTCTTAAAGAGCGGCGTTATGGTGAACGGCCTGGTCAATCCAACAACGGAAGGTACACCGCAAGGCGGAAACCTCTCGCCACTTCTTAGCAACATATACCTAACCGCATTTGATCGAATGCTGGAAAGCAGAGGTCATAATCTTGTAAGATATGCGGATGACTGCAATATTTACGTCAAGAGCCAGAGAGCTGCCGAGCGAGTAATGACCAGCTGTACAAAATACCTTGAAAACAAATTAAAACTCAAGGTAAATCAAGAAAAGAGTAAAGCGGGAAGCCCGCTAAAACTTAAATTCTTAGGATTTTCCCTATTTAAAGTAGGGAAAGGAATGGGGATACGTCCACACGCCAAGTCGATAGAGAAATTCAAGAACAAGATCAGGAAATTGACGAGTAGAAGGCAAGCAAAGCCAATACCTGTAGTCTTAGAAAAGTTAAGGAAGTACACAATAGGATGGCTTGGCTACTATTCCATCGCAGAAATGAGTTCAAAGATGAAGTCTCTGAACGAATGGATACGAAGAAGGATAAGACAAATCTTCTGGAAGCAATGGAAGAAACCATCTGCTAGGTTCGAGAACCTTAAACGACTTGGTATACCAACGCAAAAGGCTAGAGAGTGGTCTTATTCCCGCCGTGGGTACTGGCGTATTGCCGATAGTTGGATATTACACAGGTCATTAACAAACGAATACCTCGCATCCATTGGCTATGATGACATAGCTAAAAGATACGAGGTAATGCACTTAAACTATTGAACCGCCGTATACGGAACCGTACGTACGGTGGTGTGAGAAGTCGGCTACTCAATTAATGGGTAGCCTCTTACTCGATT
>NZ_JBAIYU010000015.1:0-1039 GCF_036763085.1 Dendrosporobacter sp. 1207_IL3150 | reverse complement strand
GGCTTTGTTGCACAAACCTATCTGTAAAGGCTTTTTCAGCGATATAATTTTCAAATGAAGAAGCCTACACACAAAATCTACCGCACAACCAATTGGCCCGCATATAACCGAGCACTCATTAATCGCGGAAATATTGCCCTTTGGTTTGATCCTGCTACGCAATGGTATGCTCCATCAAAAGGCAAACAAGGGCGAAATCAAACCTACTCCGACGCAGCCATCCAATGCTGCTTAATGATTAAATCCTTATTCCGTCTATCTTTACGTATGGTCACTGGCTTTGTGCAAAGTCTGATTAAACTTTGCGGATTAAATTGGACCGCACCAGATTACAGTACGCTTTGTAGAAGACAAAAGCATATTGATATTGCAATCAGCTACCAAAAAAGTAGCGATGGGCTGCATCTACTCGTAGACTCTACAGGGATGAAGTTTCTAGGTGAGGGCGAATGGAAACGCAAGAAACATGGAGCTGAATATCGTCGCCAATGGCGTAAACTACATATTGGTATAGATGCCAAAACCCTACAAATACGCGCTATTCAGCTCACAACCAATAATGTCTGTGATTCACAGGTGCTTGGTGATTTACTTAATCAGATTCCACAAGATGAGCAGATTGACTCTGTTTATACCGATGGAGCTTATGACACCAAGCAATGCCGTCAGGTCATTGCAGATCGGCAAGCACATGCGGTGATTCCACCTAGAAAAAATGCGAAACCATGGAAAGATACAAAGAGTAGCTCGCTAGAGCGAAATGAATTACTTCGAACAATTAAACGTTTAGGTAGGACACTATGGAAAAAATGGTCAGGCTATCATCGCCGAAGTTTGGTTGAGACTAAAATGCACTGCATCAAATTATTAGGAGATAAACTCAGTGCAAGGAGCTTTGATAGCCAAGTCAATGAGGTTCATGCACGTGTAGCAGTCCTCAACAGATTTACGGAATTAGGTCGACCACTTACCCAAGTTACGCCTTAAATTTGGCTCAATTAGGGGCGCTTTGCCTTTCAAATCTTTGTGCAACAAAGCC
>NZ_JBAIYU010000014.1:0-144409 GCF_036763085.1 Dendrosporobacter sp. 1207_IL3150 | reverse complement strand
ATGTGCTAAACTCTTACTATCCAGTTGGATGCGCCTCCTTTGTTCAGATTATGCGGTCGGCAAACCTGCATTTATTCTAACAAAGGAGGCTGTTTTTTTCGACGCATAGCTATAAGCTTTTTGGAACCACATGCATAGCATGTGGTATTCGCTTACGCAATAAAAAGCTAGTCAAGAAATTCTTGACTAGCTTTAACTCCATAAGTATTACCACTATTAATCATTATTTGTAAAAATTGTTATTAATGCAATTGCTCCAAGAGTCCTCATGATTTCTTCATGATGCTCTTTTTCTCTTTGCTGCCGCTCACGCAACTCCCGATCGTTTTCACAATCCCTGCGCTTCATTTCACGATAATGACGTTCTCTTTCTTCTTGTATACGACGATCGCGATCATAGTCATGGTCTCGATGATGGTTTTTATATTTATGGTCATGTCTATCGTTATGTTTTGGCGAAGCCTCGATCGCTGATACGCCTATGCCCAACTGCATAATGCCTATCATTGAGTAAATAACGATTTTCTTAGTTAAGTTTTTCATGGACTATCCCTCCTTTATTTGCTAATTTAATTATAATTTGGGAATATGACAAAATTATGACAGGACATGCCTTATCAAAAAAATTAAACAAAAAGAACACCACCGCAAGAGGTAGTGTTTGCGGTGGTGTTCACAGACGAACGGTAAGTATTTTTAGCACTCAGTATGATCGTTTCCGAAACAGCAGAAGAACAACAAAAGGATGATTATAATAATCACACAGCTGCCATTATTGTTACCACCAAAACCGCCAAAACCCATAACAATCCCTCCTTTTTGTTTGCTATATCCTATGGTGAAGGAGATGGTTTTGCTAATGGTTGAAGCAAAAAAATGTTTTTTATCGACCTAATTTTAATAGGCAATCAAGATTGAGTTCGACTAGTTGATTCTTTTATTTTATAAGAAAAAAACTCCTGCAATACGCAGGAAGTTGATAAATACCATAATCACTCTATAAACCACTTACCTTCATCACAAAATAGGTAAACCTCTTTGCCATGTACTTTACACGTATAACGAATACCCCACCCGCCTGCTTTCAATGAGGCCGCCTGCCGAATATCTAAAACTCGATCAATAGTAAATGTTCGACCATCAGACCAGAGTATTTTAAGCGGTTTAATTGTACCGTTAGATTCATGTTGAGCTATGATTGTCACGAATTTTTTCAAAATAAAAACACCCCTCGATAGTACAATAGAACATATGTTCCGTTTTGTAAAGAGGAATGTTGTAATTTTTAACTTATATTGAACGTTGCCTAAAAACACACAAGCTATAACTAAGCAGCTTGGCATTATTCTAATTCAATTGGTAGCTTAAAAAATAGTCAGTTGAGTTGGCTCGTCAACCTCTTCTATGATTATTCTAGGATTTTTTAGATCATTAAACTCAACCCAGTCTGAGCATGAGTTACACAATACCTTTGCCGATTCTTTTGCCCAGATCAGCTGTTTATCACATGTCGGACAAATAAACTCCACTAACTTATTCATCCAAAAACCACCTACATATCTGAAATATTATTAAACAAAGGAACGCCCTTGAATTCCTCATCTAATTGCTTAACAAGCTTATAAAAGGTATTTCTTTTGAGCTTTGCGCGCCGCATAGCTTCAACTGCAGTTATTTTACCTTTTTTCCACTGCAGATAAGCCTTTCTGAGTTCATCGGTAATCTTGACTCTAGGTCTTCCGTACGGCCGCTTTTCAGCTAATGCTAACCTTATTCCCTCACGCCGCCGTTCGTCAGCCGCCTCACGATCAAACTCTACTAATTCGTAATAGCTGTTAAATCTAAGCACCCCCGCAGGATTATGGGTATTGAGCTTCTCATTTATGCTGACAAGATTTAAACCGCATTTTTTTAGTCCTTTAAACAGTTTAAACAACTCAGTTAAATCCCTTGCGGCCATTGTGAAACTCTCAATATAGACTGTATCCCCCGGGCTGGCGGCTTCTAACAGCCGCTCTAATTCTAACTTTCGTTCCGCCGCCTTTTCAACGAATAACTCATCTATACTATATTTATTTTGAAGCTTGCTGTATCTCTCTGCTTCATCTGGAGCATTTAAAAATCTTTCGTAAAAATACCTCAAAATCAACCATCCTGTCAGAACTATTAATACCAATAATTATACATAAAACGCTGTGAAAATCTATCAGTTTTTTTAAAATTTTGCCGCAAATATCCGTTAGTTTCTCTGCAAAAAATTATAATAGAGTATATAGATAACTGCTTATTCGTCTGACGCTTCAATTCGGTATCAATTTAATTTGTCACCAATATCTCCCTGCCCAAATTTTATATTTAAATCAACTTATGATAAGCTATAAATGTGAGTAAAAAGCTCTGATTAAGCTATCCGCAACGAGTCGACTACCACAGGGAGGGATTAAATGACAGGAATTATCTTAGCCGGAGGACAAAGTATACGCATGGGTAAAGATAAAGCCTCCTTACCCTGGTCTGATTCAGATTTGCTGAACGCCAAGATTTATCAGCTGCGTAGTATCTTTACAGATATAATCGTTGTTAGCAATACCCCCAGAAAAATTGACGCTGATATACGTGTTGTTACAGATATATACCCCAAAATGGGCCCGCTAGGCGGTATTCATGCCGGACTGATTGCCGCACGCAATCCCTATGCTTTTGTTACAGCTTGCGATATGCCATATTTTTCAGCAAACGCTGTGCGGTATCTTTGTTCTAACGCTGAACAATGGGATATTACAATGCCTGTACATGGCGAACAGTATTATGAACCGCTTTTCGCTTGTTATAGTAAAGCCTGTATTGGCGCCGCCGAAATGCTGTTTGAGAAAAACATCAGACGGATAATTGATCTCTTTAATCTTGTTCGCTATAAGCTGATTTCTCAAGAAGACTTTCGCGCTTTTGATCCTCAGCTCAATATATTTTCCAACATTAACACCGCCCTCGATTATCAAAAGGCATTGCTTGAACGGCCTGTACCAAATAATAAAGAAAAGAGCTGATAATATGATTCCGGTTATATCTTTTATTGGTAACTCTAATTCTGGCAAAACCACGTACTTAGAGAAACTAATCGCTGAGATGAAACGAAGACATTATAAGATTGCAATTGTCAAACATGACGTTCACGGGTTTGATATCGATCATCCAGGCAAAGATACCTGGCGTCACGCTCAGGCAGGGGCTGATATTGTCTGTATTTCCTCACCGCAAAAGATGGCCTTAATAAAAAAAGTTGATCAAGAACTTAGTTTAGACCAAGTACTTGATCACATTGATAATGTTGACTTTATTTTTACTGAGGGATATAAACAAGAAGCTAAACCAAAGATTGAGGTTTTCCGTCAGAAAGACGGAAATAGGCCGCTTGGTCGGCTAAATGATTTGATTGCTGTTGTATCTAACGGAGTTGTTTACGAAGATATTCCTCATTTTACGATTGAAGATCCAAAACCGTTAGCCGATTTTTTGGAAAAAACGTTTGTATAGAAACTGCATGACCTACAGAAAGAAGGGTTAAGAGTGCATATTGAATTAGAAAAGGCGCAAAAGCTATTATTAGATCACGTAAATCCACTTTCAGCAGCTATACAACCTCTGTCATATTGCTGGGGACGAGTTTTAGCTGAAGACGTTATTTCAGCTATTGATTTCCCGCCGTTTGACCGCTCACCGCTTGACGGCTATGCCGTATGCAGTAATGACGTAATACATGCAGCCCACGACACGCCCATTAGCCTAAAAGTAATAGATAACATCCCAGCCGGAAGTGTCGGCAGTCAAACAGTCGTACCAGGAACTGCTGCGCGCATTATGACAGGCGCTCCCCTTCCGCCAGGCGCTAGTGGTGTGGTGCGTTTTGAAGATACTAAATCTACTGATACAGCCGTCCAAATTTTCGCAGGAGCAGATAGTGCTAAAAACATCTGTAAGCAAGGTGAAGAAATTAGTATTGGTCAAGCCGTCCTAAAGCATGGAACGGTGTTAAACGCTGGCTGTATGGGGCTTTTAGCAATGCTCGGCAAAGCAGCCCCCCTTATTTATCAAAAACCTACAGTTGGCATACTTTCTACAGGCAGCGAGCTTGTTGGTTTAAACCAGCAGCTAACGTCTGGAAAAATCCGCGACACAAATAGTTTTATGTTATTAGCACAAATACAAGAAGCTGGCGGAGCAGCTGTATTATTAGGAAATGTTCATGACGATACAGAAAGCATTGTAGAAAGACTGATGTCCTCGCCAGAATGCGATATCTACATTACAACAGGCGGCGCTTCAGTGGGCGATTATGATTTAATGGGAAATGTTTTAACAGCATTAGGCATTACTCCCCTATTTCATCGCATTGCTATTAAGCCAGGTATGCCTGTTCTTGCTGGTTTTTGGAAGAACTCGCTTCTAGTCGGCTTATCTGGAAATCCTGCAGCTGCTAGTGTATCCTTTGAAATGCTAGTCCGGCCTGTTTTAAGAAAGCTTGCTGGCTATACAGACTGCTGGCGTCCGAAAGCAACCGCTGTCTTACAAGGGGACTTCACGAAAAAATCAGTTAGTCGACGGTTTGTCTGGGCAACCTGTTTCTCCAAAGGTGATACTCTTTATGTCACCCCTGCGAGTTATCAGGGCAATGGCATGCTTAAATCTATGGCTTCGGCAAATGCGCTTATTGATATACCAGCAAACAGCCCGCCTCTCTCTGCCGGCTCACAAGTCGAAATACTGATGCTTAACAAGTAAATGCCACATGCAGCCAAGCGTTGCACTAAGGAGTGATACATATTGAAAACCATCCGCGTTGAAGACGCAGTAGGAACCATTTTAGGACAGGACCTAACCCGTATTGTGCCGGGGGAATTTAAAGGTGCCGCCTTTAAAAAAGGACATGTAATAACCCAAGCAGATATCCCAGTTCTGCTAAGTATGGGTAAGGACAATGTCTATGTCATGGAGTTAAATGCTGATGAAGTCCATGAAAATGAAGCGGCAGAAATAGTAGCAAACGCTATCGTCGGAGGCGGTTTAACGCTCACTGAACCACTAGAAGCTAAAGTTAATATCATAGCCAAGCATAAAGGCATGGTTAATATAGATGTTGATTTGTTAATGAGGATAAATGAATTAGACGGTATAGCTGTTGCTACCCTGCATAACGGGACTGTTGTAAACGAGAATGAGTTAATTGCCAGTGTAAAGATAATTCCTCTTACAATACCAAAAACCACCTTAGCTATTGTTCAAAAAATCCTGCAATCGAACTCTGTTATAAGATTATTACCTTTCCCAGAGCGAAAATTCGGCATGATAGTAACAGGTAATGAAGTTTATTATGGACGAATACAAGATAAGTTTGTCCCTGTAATCAAAGACAAACTTAGTTATTTCGATACAACTTTAACGGAAGTTATTTTTGTTCCCGACTCTGCTGAACAGATTTCTGAGGCTGTCAGCAAACTGATCAAAACAAATGATTTCGTAGTTGTCTCCGGAGGAATGTCTGTTGACCCGGACGATGTAACCCCTGAAGGAATACGAAAATCCGGTGCATCAGTAGAAGTATATGGGACGCCAGTGCTCCCTGGCGCAATGTTCTTGTTAGCCTACCTAAACGACAAACCGGTGCTTGGCATACCTGCTTGCGGTATGTTTTGTAAAACAACCATCCTTGATGTTGTCTTACCGAAAATTATAATAGGAGAAAAAATCAGCCGCCGTTATATCGCCTCACTAGGACATGGCGGTCTTTGCAGAAACTGTAAAGAAGGCTGCCGTTATCCGATATGCTCTTTCGGCAAATGATCCAGTCTTGTCTTGTGACTGTCAGAAAGCTTATAGCTTAAAGCACAGTATTAGCCGAAATTTTTTAATCAAATACAGCAAACGCCGCTAGGAAATGTAAATCCTAAGCGGCGTTTTTCGTTTATTAATCATTTATACTGTTTCAATAGTAATTTTTTATTTACATCTTTTTGAATATAGCAAAATGCTCTAAACTATAATTAACTAAATGTGTAAACGGGAGGTTAATACTAGTGAATTACCATCGTTTTAGCGTTGATAATGACGAAGTTAGTATACCGCTTATACCCGATCTAAAGAAACTATATATAGAGCTTACAACCAAGTGCAACTATTCTTGTATAACTTGCATCAGACATTCCTGGCAAGATCCTCTTACCTCCTTATCAAAGGCCGCAATCGATAAGTTAATTTGCGATATGTCCGAATTACCCCAGCTTAAAACGATACATTTAGGCGGTTTCGGTGAGCCGCTAATGCACCCTCATGCAATCGAAATGATCGAGACCTGCAAACAAAAGGGCTATGAGGTCGAAATGATTACCAATGGTTCATACCTCACAAAGGACCTTAGCAGGCAGTTAGTTGATATTGGTCTTGATTGGATATACGTGTCGCTGGATGGCGCAGATGATGATAGTTTTTCGGGCATCAGACCGGGAGCCTCCTTCAGCGAGGTAACCTCGAACATTCTGCAGCTGCAAGAGATTAAACAGAAATATAATAAGCAATTCCCTAAGCTCGGTGTTGAATTTGTCGCTACAAAAAAGAACTTTAACCGCTTAGCCAATATGCGTAAACTTATAAATAAGCTAGGTGCACATCGCTTTATAATTACTAATGTTCTGCCCTATCACGAAAGTATGAAAGACCAGATACTGTATGATCCAGCAGACTTTAATAAAGGCTTTGACTTACCCGTACAGCCTATATATAAAACAATACCCGAAATGCAGCTAAGAACACAGCGGACCTGTAATTTCGTCACAAATAAAGCTATGGCTATAACGGCACAAGGCTATGTAAGCCCCTGCTATGCCTTCATGCATAGTTATGATTGTTACATACTAGGCAGGAAAAAACATAGCGATGCATACTATTTCGGCAATATTGCCGAGCAGTCGTTAGCAGATATTTGGATGAAGCCTGAATATGCCAGATTTCGCTGGTTAGTTAAGCACTCACTCTATCCATCATGTACTGATTGCAGACAAGTTGACGGGTGTGCTACAGCCCAAACAAACGAAATAGACTGTTGGGGAAATCAGCCTTCATGTGCTGATTGCTTATGGGCAAGAAATATTGTGCTTTGTCCTTAATTTAATTCGTAATCTGTTTTAGAAGAACTTGATTTGTATTATGTACATTACAAATCAAGTTCTTCGTCCTTTGTACCATACTGTTATTTATATATTGTAAATCCACCATCAACAAAAATAGTTTCGCCGGTTATGTAGTTTGACATATCAGACAATAAAAATAATACTACATTAGCAATATCTCCTGGGCAGGCGATGTGCCTCATTGGTATTAACTTCTCAGAATGCTCTACTATCTTTGGGTTACAGAACTCATCATTTGTCATTCCTGTATAAGTAAAACCTGGCGCAACTGCATTTACTCTAATATTATATTCAGCCAAATCTAACGCCATCGTCGACGTCAAAGCTATTATCCCAGCCTTAGAAGCCGAGTAATCTGACATATTAGGGCGATAAATTTTACTCCTGATACAGCTAATATTTACAATCCTGCCTGATTGGTTTTTTATCATTTCTAGTGATATATGCTTAGATAACAAGAAAGTACCTGTCAGATTTGTCTCTATTACGTTATGCCATTCTTCAATTGACAAACAGTAGAATGGTTTACTATACGAAAAAATCCCAGCAGCATTAACCAAACCAGTAATATTACTACTTTTATAATTATTGAGAAATTCCTTAATAGCCTCTTCCTTACGTACATCTAAAACATAATGCCTATAATTTTCATGTTCAATATTACCTGACATTACATCTATTCCAATTACTTTAGCATTGCGGCTTAATAAAAGTTCAGCGCAGCTTTTTCCAATTCCTGAACTTGCACCTGTAATCACTATTACATCGTTTGAAAAATTCATAACTAAACCTCCCCTCAAATAAAAAAGTCATGCTTATTTATCACGATTGACCCATTATTTGCTTACATGCATAAGTGATAAACTCCTCTGAATCGCAAGTTTCATTAAAGCCCATATCTGTCATTACATATGATTTTGAAATGATTTGTGCTTTTTTCAGCAGCATCTTGGCACAAGCCATTCGGCATCCGTCAATAGAAACTACTTCACTGGCTTGTTCCGCGGCCTTTAAAAAGCGAGGATACCCTGCGCCAATGCCAGCTAAACAGCTTGAACCGCACTGTGCATACCCCTCAGACCGCAAACGGCGTCCTACCTTATCACTAATCTCTCCCTCATTACAGCACCCTGAACAAGTATAAATAATTATTTTTGACTTCCCAGTATCATAGCATCCCATATTCCTTCCTCCCTTTAACTCGTTTATTTTCTATTTACAAACGACAGCTGCCTGTTCCTAGATTATATAAAATAAGAAGCCTGACACAGTCGACATTAGAATAACCGAAGCAACAAAAGCGGCAACCAGTCTCTTGCGGAAAATCGAGTTAAGCAGCACAATTTCAGGTAAGCTCGCACCTGCAGAGCTAATGACCAGAGCCATTACCACCCCCGCCCCCATTCCTTTGGCAATGAGAATCTGTGATATTGGAATCATTGACGCCAAACGAATATAGAGCGGAATGCCGATAATAGCCGCTAAAGGAATGAGCCACCAAGACTCACCGCCAAAGTATGTAGAAATCCACTCGGTCGGTACGGCCTCATGAATAATTGACCCAATTGCTGCGCCAAGCAAGAGGTAGGGATATACCGCTTTAACAAGATCAATAGTTTGCTTCCAGGCAGAGCTAACACTAAGTACGCTCGGCCTTGCATCAATATCTCCAGCTATCAATTCTTTTACATCCTTTTCAAATCCCATTTTTTCAAGCCCAAATCCGATAATAATCGAAAGTACCGACGTAATCAGAGTATATACAATAGCCACCTTCCAGCCTAAGGCGAATATCATTAAGGTTAAAATGGTCGGATCTAAAATAGGTGAGGCAAATAGAAAAACCATGACCAAGCCAAACCGGATTCGTTTATTCAACAAGTTCACAACAATAGGAATAGTAGAGCAAGAGCAGAACGGCGTTACAAAAGCAAACACAATGGCACCAAGTGCCCCGATAAACACATTCTTGCCTGACAGCCATTCGTTCACTTTGTCATATGGAATCCAAGCTTGAAGCAAATTGATCAAAAAACTTATCCCTAAAAACAATAAACCTAATTCTACAGCCAAATAAATAAACGTCATTATTATCTCGTACATATTACCCTCCCTTTAATACTTGCAATTTGCAAGTATGGTTTTAAAAAAGAGTTCACCGTAACGGTGAACAACATACTCCAGATTTAGCTAAGCACTGATTTAATAACTGAATAGATTTGATTACAGTATCTCTTTCAAAGTCCGTCATATTTGAAAACAATTCCTGAAAGTAACTATTCATTTGCTCGCTTATAAGTCTGACAACACCAGCACCTTCCTCTGAGAGAGATAATACATATATTCTTCTGTCTTCAAAATGCTCAGTTTTGACTACTAGCCCCAGCTTCACTAGTGTTTGAATTTGCCTGCTAAAGGTAGTAATATCAATCCCTAACGTGTCAGCAATATCTTGCATCGACGGATCTCGACGCTTATTAATCTGATATAGTATGTGACTCTGCGTAACCGATAGATAAGAATCACCAACCTTACAGCAATTCTTATCAAGCAGTCCTAGACGACGAGTCATCTGATGAAAGGTCTCTCGGATGTGTTCAATCTCCAACTTTATCACCTCGCCCTCATTTTACCAATAATATTTGCATATTGCAAGTATTATTTTTTGTGGCGAGAGCTTACCTTCAATTAGTTGCATCGGTCATTTTGGCTTTTGCTGCAAAGAATTTTTTCAAATTGTCAGGTACCTCTTTAGTTTCGCTTTGAGTTGCTTGTTGCTTGCCATACACATGCTTTAGAATGGCATCGATCATCATCGCCCTAGGAGGTGTTGTGTATTCTTGTCCCTGCCAAGTCCACACCCTGCAGTCGACATCTTCCCCACATACATCGCCACAGGATTCACAAAGACTTTCTTTGACGTCCAGATCAATATCTTGACCGTTGATGCGAATGGTTGGCGAACTAACAAATCCAAGTTCACTTGCCTGCTGTTCGCTTTCAACAAGTGTCTTTTGAACTTCAATTTCGTAGCCTATTGCTTTCAAAACAGACGCCACCTCTGCTATTGCGTCTTCAAGATTAGCATCAGTGCCCATACACCGGTCACACACCGTAAGGTCGATATACATGAACTCGATAAGCAGTTTCTTTACCTTTTGTTCGCTGGTCACACAGCAATTATCATCGCCGCAGCAGCATTTTGACTTTTGTTCCATTACAATTGCCTCCTCATTTAAATGATTCCATATATTAAGACGGTAATATCATCAAAAGGACGCATACGTATAAATATATTTTTTAATCTGAGCGTAAATAGATGAAATTGATCCGCCAACCAGTTCCAATTTTTAGTTCCAAAAAAACATATAAACTTCCCCTGTGTCCCAAAAACATAATATTCTGTATGCATTAAACTTTGTATAAATTCTAGGTTCAGGTTGTGCAAAATGCACGATACTTTATGAAAATGTTCAACGAGCTATTCAGGAACTTGGTCTACAGGCTGAAGTATTAATAATAACTGAGATGACAACGATCATGCAGTATGGCGTAATGGTAACACCAGCTATTGTAATAGATGGTGTGGTAAAATCAGCAGGTAAAATCTTATCAATCTCCGAAGTTGAAATCTTATTGCAGTCCATGAATTTATAAAAAAGTAATGTATGAGCGCTATTCAAGTTGTTAATGATTATTAATTAAAGATGCCCCTTCAGTTGAAGGGGCATCTTCAATACTTCCATTTATCACACTTTTTTCATAAGAACAGAATAAAGTTCTGTTGGTAATTCGCCTTCTTGTAAATTATAAATATTCAAAATGTCATACCCTTTGGCAAGGTGCTTGATCTTATCTTCATTAAAAAAGTGAATTATGAATCCATTTACCTCATACAAGTCTTCACCCTTATGAGTACCCATACCAAAGTTTTTATCTTTCGTATTTCTTACAGTATAAAAGTTTAATCCACTGCCTTTTAATACCCTTAATACCTCAGCAGATAGACTCTCAAGTTCTCGCGTTGTAAACGCCATGCAAAAGAGCATGTTTGAATAACATGCGTCAAACGTTTCGTTATCAAATGGTAACGGATTTCTCACATCGTGTTGTAAAACTGTAACTAAATGCGATATCCCTAAAGCTTCTGCCTTTTTTTTAATTGTTTCAACGCCAACTTCTGTATATTCAAGGGCATATACATGAACTCCCTGCTGTGCAAAGAATAAAGTATCCCGCCCTTGTCCCGCCCCTAATTCTAGAACAGTCTTGATTCCCCGCTCATTAAGGATGGGAGTAAATAGCTGAGCTGATTCACTTGGACTAATACCAAACATATCTTTAGTTTTCGCGAATGTGTTTTCCCAGTGATTTTGTTGATGATTAAAGTCGTTATACATACATTTTACTACCCCCTTAATTTTAGCACTAATATTAAAGTACTCCTTTTTCAGTTAAACACCTGCATAATTACCCATACATGAGTCGTAACTAATAATATCTCCATTAGTTTTTCAAAAAGAAGATTTAATATATGTGTTTATAACTATGTAGTATTAGAACATTAGAAAATTGTTAAATAATTACACTAACTCAATTAATGCAAGTTGACTGGTACCGACAGCATAACCCCCTTCAATAACCTGAAGGGGGTTAATAAATTTAATTAAACAGCTTAAAGATTACAAAACTCATTATTCTTAGCCTTGAGCCTATAATCAATGATGTTGCCGCGGCGATCAAGTTCGAGACTGCAACAATCGCAGAGCATTTTCTTCAATCTTTTTTGTGCCCGCTGTACTCGCGATTTTGCACCTGAGTAAGACAACCCTAAAAATTCAGCCAATTGTTTTTGAGTTAGTCCCTCATATTCAGTAAGAATTATTGCCTCACTATACTTCACCGGCAAATGCTGAATCATGATTGTCAAACAACCAGCGATTTCCGCATTATTGTTATCATCAATTCTGATCTCCTTGATTTCCGGCATTTGAGCAAGCGGTTCTTCCTTCTTGCTTGCACGATAATAGTCATTTATCACGTTGCGGGCGATTTGAAAAATCCAAGATTGCAGCTTTCTTTCGTCATTTAGCTTGTCAATGCTTCGAAATATCTTATAGTAAACCTCCTGTAAGATATCTTGGGCATCTTCAGTGTTAGAGACTCTTTTAAAAACAAATTTTTTCAGGTGGTCCGCAAACTCCTCAGAAATATAACTAGAGTTAAGGTTCACATCTTTCACCTGCCTAAATATCTCGCCAATGATTTATATGCAATGATGCTTACTTGTGATGCGTGACAAAAACACATGCTCTTCTTGATTAAAGATCCGCACCCATTATATTAACTTATTGATTATGCTCTTTAACTGCTTTTTTATTACCAAAGTCAAACAAGTGACGTGTTCTGTTGCAGTAATTGCATACCGAAAGCATAACAGGTACTTCTACTAAAACTCCCACCACAGTCGCCAGTGTTGCTCCCGATTTTAAACCAAATAATGAAATAGCTACCGCGACAGCTAGTTCAAAGAAGTTACT
This sequence comes from Dendrosporobacter sp. 1207_IL3150, assembly GCF_036763085.1. Lineage (NCBI taxonomy): Bacteria > Bacillati > Bacillota > Negativicutes > Selenomonadales > Sporomusaceae > Dendrosporobacter > Dendrosporobacter sp. 1207_IL3150. The sequence continues at coordinate 131,688 of NZ_JBAIYU010000014.1, read as the reverse complement.
CGCTCCAATAAGAGCCCCTGGAGATGCGATATTGTGCGGAACTTTAAAGTATCTAGCCAAACCATAGGCTAAACCTGAGTTAAAATAAACCTGTATCGTAATCGGAATAGCAATAAGAATAATATTAAACCAGTTGCTTAAAATCACTTCCCCTTGGAAGGCAAAAATAATTATCAAAGTAACTAAAAGTGCGATGATGGTAACAGGTTTAAGCGGTGTTAAAAATTTGGTATTAAACCACTCTTCACCCTTTGTGCTGAGAATAAACTTTCTGCTCAAATACGCTGCCACGAGAGGTATAACTATATACAGCAGTACAGACATAAATAGTACATCTTTAGGAACTACAATATTTGAAACTCCAAGTAAAAGCATTACAATTGGCGCAAAAAGCACCAGCATTAATAAGTCATTTATCGCAACCTGCACCAAAGTATAAGCTGGATCTCCATCGGTGAGATAACTCCAAACAAATACCATAGCCGTACATGGTGCTGCCGCTAAGATAATCACGCCTGCCATATACTCATTAGCCAGTTCTTCCCCAATAAACCCTATAAACAAATATTTGAAGAATAACCACCCCAATAAAGCCATACTGAAAGGCTTTACAATCCAGTTAACAAACAGCGTAATTAACAGCCCTGTGGGCCTATCGCCAACTTTCATTATTGCTGAAAAATCTATTTTGAGCATCATAGGATAAATCATAAGCCATATAAGCACTGCGATTGGTAAATTTACATGACTGACTTCCATCTTACTCAAGCTTGTTACAACCTCAGGGAAAAGCTTCCCAAAAACAATCCCTATTCCAATACAAAGAAAAACCCATAACGATAAATATCTCTCAAAGAAATCTAAACGTTTTTCATTACTCAAATCAGACTCACTCCTTACATTATTAATTCTTCACCTTAGTTTTTGGCAATAATCAGCGCAGTTTAAAATTGTCTAAATTGTACAATCATATAAACAATCTTTAATATGTTTATATGATATGCCTATTTCATCTGTCTGTCAAGAATGATTATAAAAAATACTAGCTTATATTACATCTAAACGAGGTAGACTGCACTGCTGCAATCTACCCCATCTTATAGACCCTTGAATGGTCCAAAGGTTGCTTTTATCATAACTTAATCTTATCGCGTACGATTTCAACGTTATCAGCTATTTCATTTTCTGTTCCTTTGAATCCTGAATGGTCTGGAAAACTCTTATGATAATACTTTTAACACCAATAAAAAGAGGGCAAGCCTCCTTCGCATTATCACATACGGTTACAACATGAACCGTATCAGCATTTATCAATATGTCTTCTATTTTATTACTCTGGCTTCCTAAAGATTCTTATAATATATTCCCTGATTTTGTCTCGAGTTATTCTGACTTGCGCAAGAACTTCTTCATCTGGTCCTGTAAATTCTGATGGATCACTGAAACTCTCTTCATAAGTTTTATATCCATAATAGAACGAGCATATTTCCTTTGTCTTATCGCAAAGAGATACTACATGGTGAAAGTTAGTCTTTCTAAATTCATTTATTGATTTTGAATAATGCTTAGAAATATCTATTCCTATCTCAGCCATTACTTGTACTGCATATGGATTTACTAGTGTTGGCTCAGTGCCAGCGCTATAAACCTCATATTTGTCTCCACCTAAGGAGCGAAGCAAACCTTCAGCCATTTGTGAACGTGCAGCATTATGAGTGCAAAGAAAAAGAACTCGTTCCTTCAATGATATTCACTCCTAATTAATATATTTATATTTACTTATATATTAATTACAAAAGCGTCTCTTTTCAATACCTAAAAAGTTAAGATTTTGTTATGCTTTTAGCTTAAATTTATCATTTCTTTCTCTTGTATCCACAGTTTAGTACCACTACCTGTAATTATCGTTATTATTTTTATAACTGTGCTAAATAGACAAAAAGGCTGAGTGGATGTTATCTATCCACTCAGCCTTTTCATCTATTCTTCATTATCTGCGCACGGATGTATTCGAATTTTTAAGGTTTCGGCCTTTTTAGCTTCTTTTAAAAATGGCAAAACAGCATTGATAGAATTAGAGTTTATACTGTAAAAAATCCACTTTCCATCACGACTATCACTAAGAACACCTGCATGCTTTAATATCTTTAGGTGATGAGAGATTGCAGGCTGAGACTTATTTGCAAAAGCGGCAATTATATCACAAACGCAAAGTTCTTTGCCAATTAGCATTTTGACAATCTCAAGCCGTGTGTCATCGCCAAGAGCTTTAAAAATTGTAGCTAGCTGTCTCATATCTACTCCATATTAACCATTTTATAACAATCATAGCATATTTAAATATCTTATCGCAATCTTTAGTTAATTCACCATTCTATTAGAGAGATAATAATTCTATGAATAAAACAATATTATCTTGTTCATCCATTTGAGTGAACAAGATAATAAGGCTTCTAGTTTTAGCACTAGAAGCCTTGTTTATTACAACATATTAAACTGGTCGGAGCGACACGACTTGAACGTGCGGCCTCTACCACCCCAAGGTAGCGCTCTACCAAGCTGAGCTACGCCCCGACTGATGACTTATAATATTGTACCTTCTTTAATTTTAATTGTCAAGTTATTGCCCAACTACTCGAGCGCCCTGATTATCAATATTTAACAGCAAATACTTGGCCCTAATACCGTTCGTGTTGAATGCGCTTACCATAGCCTGCCCAATTTGCTCTTCGTTTTGATTAGCAAAGGAAATTAGGCACGGACCGGCACCGCTTATTGCCGAACCTAATGCTCCCGCTTCTTTTGCCGCTCTAAATACGTCCTGCAAACCTGGGATAAGCTGCTGGCGATAAGGCTGATGAATTCTATCTTCTAAGGCACACTGCAAATGGCCAAACTCTCCTTGCGTTAATGCCCCAACCAGCAGTGCAGTTCTGCTGATGTTAAACACCGCATCCTTATATGGAACTTCTTTAGGCAGCACATTTCTGGAAGCTGAGGTGGCTAAAGTGAATTCCGGCACAGCGACTACCATTGTCAGCTTAGCTGGAGGCATAAAGCTGAGGCACTGGGCCCGCCCTTTGTTGAGCACACTTAACGTTATTCCGCCAAATATGGCCGGAGCGACATTATCGGGATGCCCCTCAATTTCGGTTGCAAGTTCAAATAATTCTTGCTTAGTCATACTTTCACCAGTAACAGCATTAGCTGCTACTAAACCGGCAACAATTGCTGCTGCACTGCTCCCAAGTCCTCGCGCAAGAGGAACATTATTAACCATTTTTATATGAGCACCCTGATATTTAATACCAGTGCGGTCTAAAACCATCTTAATAGCCTGCCAAACCACATTTTGTTCGTTGGTCGGGATAAACTCCCGCCCTTCACCTACAATATCAATAGTTAATTGGTTAGTGCTATTTAGTGTTAATTCTAAATCATTATATATTGTGCAGGCAATGCCGACTGCATCAAAGCCCGGACCGCAGTTGGCCGTTGTGCCTGGTACAGAAACCCTGGCTGTATTAGTCATAGAAAATCTCCCCTGCCATGATAGACTCTTTTAGTCTATCTGCTGCGCTTCAACTCTAATAACGTTTTTAACAGTTGTTAAGCCTGACATATCTTTGATTGTGTTTAGTGCCATTCTTATATTGGCATCAGACACATGATAAGTTATTAGAACCACTTCAGCACAATTATTAACCTTGCGTTTTTGAATTACTGAGTTCAAGCTTACATTATGAGCTCCAAATGCTCCGGCGATAGCTGCAAGTACCCCTGGCTCATCTTCAACCAGCAGTCTAATATAGTAAGCAGACTGAGTCTGCTCTACAGGACAAAAGTTCTTCTCTTCAAAACAAGTACAAAGTATCCTGCCGCTTACATTATGACGAATATCACGTGCAACATCTACTATGTCAGCAACAACAGCGCTGGCTGTCGGCATTTCGCCCGCCCCGCGGCCGTAAAACATAGTCTCACCAACAGCATTTCCTCTTACGAAAATTGCATTAAACACATCACTAACAGCGGCAAGCGGATGAGCTGCAGGAATGAATGCCGGATGAACACGCACATCTATACCGTTATTATCGATGTCTTTAGCAATTGCTAAAAGCTTAATTACATATCCCAATTCGCGGGCATACTCAATATCGACTGGTGAAATATTAGTAATACCTTCCACATCAACATCATCTAACGAAACTCTAGTATTAAATGCGATGGAAGCTAAAATGGCAATTTTACGCGCAGCGTCTAAACCTCCTACATCGGCTGTCGGATCTGCCTCAGCATAGCCCTTAGCCTGAGCTTCGGCCAGTACTGTTTGATAATCTAGCTTTTCGTTAGTCATCTTGGTAAGCATATAATTTGTTGTGCCATTCACGATGCCCATAACTTCAGTTATCTTATTAGCAGTTAGACATTGTTTCAGTGGTCTAATTATAGGTATACCACCGGCAACACTGGCTTCAAACATAAAATCAACGTTATTTTTCTGAGCGGCTTCGAATAATTCACGTCCATATTTCGCTACAACATCTTTATTCGCAGTTATAACATGTTTACCTGAATTTAAAGCTTTCAGCATATATTCTTTGGCAGGTTGCTCTCCGCCCATAACTTCGACTATAATATCTATATCTTTATCTGAGATAATTTCATCGATATTTGTCGTTATTAAGGCGTCTATATTTAAGCCTCTTGATTTATTGGGATTTCGAACCATGATACTTTTTATATTTACAGGCAAGCCAACTTTTTGGGTAATCTCATGTGCATTGCCTGTTAAAACCTTTACAACACCTGTGCCAACAGTTCCTAAACCTAAGAGACCGATATTAATCGTCGTTTTCATAGTGCTACCCCCTGATTATGCTTGCTGCCCTAATACCTCAAGCCGCTTGACACCTTCAACCATTCTTAACTTATCTAATAAAGCTTCTAAATCAATAACTAATTCTGCTGTCTCAATCGAGATTGTCGCATTCGCTACGCCTTGTAACGGAATACCTTGATTGATAGTCAATACACTTCCATGATCACCGGCAATAGTATTTAGCACCCGTGACAATACACCAGACTTATGCTCAAGCAAAAGGGCAAGTGTTACAATCTTCTCTTTACTAGCTTCGTAGAACGGAAATACATAATCTTTATATTTATAGTAGGCACTCCGGCTCAATTCCATCTTTTCTACTGCTTCATTTATAGTTCTTGCCTCTCCACGTTTGAGCATATCTTTAACCTTAATTGTCTTTTTAATGGCTTCAGGAAGAATCTCTTCACGAACAAGATAGAACCCTGATTTTTGTCTATTCACAATTGTACCTCCCGTATTTCTCAAAAGGATAATAATCTATTTACAGAAGACATTATAACATTATTATCCTTGTACTGACAAGCGAAATTAACAAAAAAATGGTCAGTCTTTACAGACTGACCATTTTTGTATCCGAATATACCGGTTGGTCTTTAAAAATCAAGATAAACGCAACATCGGCTTCCACCTTTGCCAATGGCTAGGTGCAAGCCGTGTTCTTTAGAAAATTATGCAGATTAAGCCGCCACTGCCGTCATTAACTATTTTTTGTAATGTATCGCGTAATTTAACTTGGGCTGTTTCAGGCATACCTGATAATTTGTTTTGGATACCTTCACGTACAAGGGAATTTAGTGACTTACCAAAAAGATTTGTACGCCAAATTTTTTCAGGCTCACCTTCAAATTCACGCATTAAATATTGAATGAGCTCCTCACTCTGCTTCTCGGTACCAAGTATTGGGGAAATTTCGGCTTGAACGTCAGTTTTGATTATATGTAACGATGGAGCAGAAGCACGCAAACGAACACCAAACCTATTGCCAGTGCGAATAATCTCCGGCTCTTCTAATACCATTTCATCCAATTGAGGAGCAACTACGCCATAACCTGTCTGCTGCACCTGTTCTAGAGCGCTCGCCAGTTTATCATATTCCCGCTTAGCAACGGATAGGTCTTGCATCAATCGCAGTAAATGATGCTCTCCTGAGATTGTAAAACCAGTGAGCTCTTCCATAACCTGATAGAACAAATCCTGCCGTGAGGTAATTTCAATAACGGCGATGCCGCTTCCTAGATCCATGTCATGGAGAATTACATCAGCAACAAATTCGTGACTGGATAAGTCGTCTATGGCGCAGTCGATATCTCTTAATCTGCGTACATATTGAACAACTTCCCGCACCGCTGAATCGAATTTTTCTCTCAACCAGTGATCGGTATTAAGTTCTTCAACCCACTTAGGCAGTGAGATATTAACTTCTTTAACCGGGAATTCATAAAGTACTTCTTGGAGAATTGCATATATATCATCATGGTTTAGTTGCGCACAATCTACCGGAATTACAGGAACATCATAGGAGCTTTCCAACTTGGCTACTAGTTCTCTTGTTTCTTTAGTTGTTGGCTGATTAGTATTTAAGATAACAAGGAACGGTTTTTGCAGTTCTTTTAATTCATTAACAACTCTTTCTTCAGCAGGAATATATGCTTCACGCGGCAGGTCAGTAACAGTACCATCGGTAGTTACAACCAAACCAATTGTGGAGTGCTCGGCAATTACCTTTCTAGTACCAACTTCGGCTGCTTCCTGGAATGGAATTTCTTCTTCAAACCAAGGGGTTAGAACCATTCTAGGACCATCTTGTTCTTCATATCCTAAAGCGCCTTCGACAGAGTACCCAACGCAATCAACAACCCTTACTCTTACTGCTACGTTATCTTTTATATTAACTTCAACAGCTTCGTTAGGAATGAATTTGGGTTCGGTAGTCATGATTGTTTTACCGGCTGCACTTTGCGGCAACTCATCTTTGGCACGTTCTTTTTCGTATGGATCAGTAATATTCGGCAAAACCATTGTGTCCATAAATTTTTTGATGAAGGTTGATTTTCCTGTACGTACTGGGCCTACTACCCCGATATAAATATCACCGCCAGTACGTTCGGCGATATCTCTAAATAAATCAAATTTCTCCATATGGTCGTTTCCCTCCCCATAACTAATTATATATAATACATTTGAGCATATCGCCCATTAACCCCCGTGTTCATCCCTCCCTTATAGAAAGTAGGCCAGCGAGAAGGAGTTAAAATAGTATTATAGCGGTGTCTTATAATCATTAATAAATATATGACATGCAGCGGATAATATTACTAATTTAATAAACTACCTTGTACGGCATAAATCATAGAATTTTATCCGACAGAAGTCTTGCTAACAAAAAAGCCATCTATTCAGTAATACTCACTGATAGATGGCTTTTATTCGTGTTTCGTAGTTATATTCTTTAGTCTTTAGTTTGTTTCCATAGACCTTTATCGAGGACTACCTCTTCAACCTCTTGGGTTCGTCCCCTGGTCATAAGATCCAATACTGCTTCCCTCGGAGATTGACCTTCATATAATACTTTGTACGTCTGCTCTGTTATCGGCATTTCTACATTGTATTTCTTTGCCAAGTTATATGCGGCAGAAGTAGCTCTAATACCCTCTACCACCATACAAGTCTCTGACTCTATTTCAGCCACAGTTTTACCCTGAGCTAACAGTATGCCAGCTCTTTTATTGCGACTGTGACGGCTGGTACAAGTCACCATTAGATCACCAATTCCAGAAAGTCCAGCAAAGGTTAATGTGTCCGCCCCCATGGCAGTACCTAACCGGGCTATTTCTGCCAAACCACGGGTCATTAGAGCCGCTTTCGAATTGTCACCAAAGCCTAAGCCTTCGATAATTCCTGCACCTAATGCAATAATATTCTTTAAGGCTCCGCCTAATTCTACCCCAACGATATCAGGATTAGTATATACCCTAAAATACGGCATCATGAAAGTTTCTTGGACTTTTTCAGCAACAGTAATATTTGATGACGCGACAACTGTAGCACTCGGCTGCTCCATGCTGACTTCTTCAGCGTGGTTAGGACCTGATAAGACGACAATTCTATCTTTGAAGGCCGGTACTACATCTGCAATAACTTCTGACATACGCTTGTTTGTTTCCAATTCAAAGCCCTTTGCTGCAGTTACGATTATTGCATCTTCCTGCATGCAATTGGCAATCTTTTGAACAGTATCCCGAACAGCCCGTGAAGGTGTAGCTAAGACAATAATTTGGGCTTCTGTGACTGCTATATCTAAATCATTAGTACAAACAACACTTTTAGGAATGCTTATCCCAGGTAAATAACAGTCATTTTGTCTGGTTTCATTAATTGTTTTTACTAATTGTTCATTACGTGCCCAAAGCATAACTTTATCATGTTTTTGCCCTAACATGACTGCCATAGCCGTGCCCCAACTACCGGCACCAATTACAGCAATCTTCATAATCATTTCTCCTTTTCGCTCCCCTTATTAGCTGAACCTGATTTAATTTTAAGTTCGTTTCCTTTAAGCAGTCTTTCGATATTAGGCCTGTGCCTAACAATAACAAAGGCCGCGGCAAGCAAACCAAAATAGTAAAATTCAATTTTCTCATTAAAAAGCCACATTAGGATTGGCACAAGTGCGGCTGCAACAATCGAAGCTAAGGATACATAACGGCTTATATAGACAATTACGGCCCAAACAGCAAACACAATTGCAGTAACTTTAGGAACCAGTATGGCAATAACACCTAAGCCAGTTGCTACACCACGTCCACCTTTAAATTTAAGAAATATTGACCAGTTGTGACCAGCAATTGCTGCAATACCACCGATTAGCAGAGCTAACGCCGATCCATCTAAAAATTGTCCGATATATACACCCAATACCCCTTTGGCGGCATCGGTTAGAAAAACCCACAAAGCTGGCCACGGGCCAAGCACTCGATAGGCGTTTGTCGCGCCAATATTTTTGCTACCAAACTGCCGCAGGTCTATATCACAAAAAGATCTTCCTATTATAAGACCATTAGGAATAGAACCTAGCACATAGCTGATAGCAGCTATTAATAAAAGATTAGAATAATCCATAGCACCCTCCTCCCCAAAACAATGAAACTATTCTTCTTCTTTACGACCGCGAACAACAAGCTTCAAAGGAGTTCCTTCAAAACCAAAGCTTTCGCGTAATCTGTTTTCTAAGAAACGCAAATAGGAGAAATGCATAATCTCTGGATCATTAACAAAGAAAATAAAGGTAGGCGGCTTAACGTCGGCCTGGGTAGTAAAGTATATCTTTAGACGTCTACCCTGTTCTGACGGCGGAGGATTTACTGCAGTTGCATCTGTTATAACTTGATTTAAAACGCTTGTTGAAATTCTCATGGAATGCTGCTCTGCTACAAACTTAATCAAGTCGGTAATACGATTTACCCTCTGTTTAGTTAATGCTGATGTAAACAACACTGGCGCATACTGCATAAAACCTAACTCATCTCTGATGGTCTCAGTAAACCGCAGTGAAGTTTTGCTGTCTTTTTCCACTAAATCCCACTTATTCACAACTATTACTATACCTTTGCCGCCTTCATGAGCATAACCAGCGATTTTCTTATCCTGTTCTGTTACCCCGTCTACCGCATCAATTACCATCAATACAACGTCGGACCGGTCAACTGCGCGCAATGAACGCATGACACTATACCGTTCAACAGGCAGTTCAATTTTGGCTTTCCGTCTCATTCCGGCTGTATCAATTAGTACAAATTGCGTTCCTTCTTTAGTAAAATGGGTATCAATTGCATCACGAGTTGTGCCAGGAATGTCACTTACAATAACACGTTCTTGGCCAATGAGAGCATTTACTAAGGAGGACTTACCTACATTCGGTCTGCCGATCAGAGCAACTCTAATCTGGTCACTTTCTCCTTCAGGTTCTTGATCTTTAGGCAGGCTTTCGACTACTTTATCGAGTAAGTCACCTAAATTCAAAGCATTTGATGCAGAGATAGGAATAGGTTCACCTAGTCCTAGATTGTAAAATTCATAAATCTCATCCATTTTTTTAGCACTGTCAACTTTGTTAACTGCAAGAATAACTGGTTTGCGAGTGTTTCTAAGAATTGCTCCCACTTCTTCATCTGACGAAGTTAATCCAGCCCTGCCGTCAACAATAAATAGAATTACGTCAGCTTCTTCTATTGCAAGCTGAGCTTGATGACGAATAGCATTTAGGATTCGATCATCAGTTTCAATTTCAATACCGCCTGTGTCAATCATGGTAAATTCGTTATTAAGCCATTCAGCGTCGAGGTAAATTCGATCGCGGGTTACTCCCGGCATATCTTCAACAATTGACACTCGCTTTTTTCCTATTTGATTAAACAGCGTTGATTTTCCAACATTCGGTCGTCCCACTATTGCAACGATTGGTTTACTCATTTCATCACCTAATTCATCATATTTATACAAGATTGAAAATATATTATTTTTTTGGTTAATTATGGACAAGTTTTTATATAACTAGTTTTCCTGCGCGGATATGGCAATATACCTTCAAATAATTAATTACTCATCCCAAGCTTGAAGTAGTTGATGCAGTCCTGCCGCTCCATATGCAGCATGCACAGGTACCTTCAATTGGTTTTCAATATCCTGCAGCTTATAGTTATCTAAAAATACCTCTTCACCTTTGCGCAAAGCTATGCCAGGGATAATGACTCCAGTGCGTTCACCTGGCAAACTATTTAATGTGCCCACAATATCCTGACCTGTTAAAAGTCCTGTCACTGTTATTCTTGTACCAAAAAAGGCATTTTCGACAGGCACTACACGAATATGCAGATTGGGTATCCTTACTTCAGCCATAAGAGGTTCGATGATTTTTTCGGCTGATTTGCCACACACAACATCAAGGTAAGTAGGTTTTGAATAGCCCTTAGAAATTTCGGTGCAGCTTTCCCATTCGGCTAAAAAGTCCCTTACTAACCCAACACCGTTTTCAATTTGGGGAAAATCATCGTACATTTCATATTCAGGAATTGGCTGATTAGCTGCGATATAAAATTCATCAGCTAAATAGACAAAAGAATTGTCAATTTCGGTTCTGCACTTATTTTGCCAATTTGTTACCATGCTAATTATATTGCACGCCTGTTCTTGTGTAAAGCCGTCGAGCGGGTAACAGTCGTCGCGATAACGGCTCAGCCCAACTGGCACAATAGCTAAAGATAGTACACTCGGAGATAATTTATACAAATCAGCTATAGTCTTTTCTAAAATTTCACCGTCATTTACGCTTGGGCATAAAACAACCTGCGTATGAAGCTCAATGCCCATATCAGTTAATCTTGTCAGCTGCTCCATAATTTTAGCGGCGTTTTTATTGTTCAGCATTTTGGCGCGTGTTGGTCCATCAGTAGTATGTACAGATATATACAGCGGCGATAAATGCAACCTGCGAATTCTATCAAAATCCTGCTCAGTCAGATTAGTAAGTGTGACAAAGTTTCCATATAAAAAGGACATACGGTAATCATCGTCTTTAACATATAAGCTTTCTCTCATATTGGGAGCCATCTGATCGACAAAACAAAAAATACACTTGTTAGCGCAACGCCTTATACCGTCGAACACCGCACTCTCAAACTGTATCCCCAAGTCTTCATCATAATCTTTTTCTATTTCAATAACTTCTTGATCACCGTTTGGCTTTTCAATTAGCAGTTCGACATTTTCATCAGCCAAGACAAAACTTAGATCAATAATATCCCTTAGTTTTTGTCCATTTACCTCCAGCAAGCGGTCTCCCGCTTCGATACCGATTTCTTCGGCAATACTATCAGGGTTTACGCCTGTTACAATACCATAATATGACAAGTTTTTCACCTCTCTTTATTATTCCTTTTGCTTACTGGATTTTCCTGCAAATAAAATCAAGGAGTGATGAGAAAAACATCACTCCTAAAAGAACCTGGATTTATTTTTCTTGTTTGTCCTTGTCAGGTTCCTTATTCTTTTCATTCTTTGCTTTAGGGGCAAAGAAGTTAGCAAATTCGGTCGATGTGAATTGTTTTAGTTTGGCTTTTGCCTCTTTCATACTTCCTGTACTTAAGAACAGAAAAGCTGCTGCGCCTACAACCAAAAAGCCTACTATCCAACCAATGGATTTTGTTGCACCAGATGCACCGGCTGCAACAGTACCAAAACCAGCTTCACCTGCTTGATTTGCAGGGTTAGCGCCCGTTTTCCCAATAACAGATGGAATTACATCAGCAAAAAGGGCAACACCTTTTTCAGCCGATTCACGGCTATTAGTATGAGCGCCTACTTCCAAAAGCATTGACCGCGGATGCAGGTCTTGGTTGTAGTCCCCTCCTTTAGCAAAGAATATACCCTTAACTAAACCTGGATGCTTTTTATCTGATGCTGCTTTAATCTGCAATGCATAATCTTCAATTTGCTTACCAGTTGGTCCATATTTTCCTACAACTAACTGAACTTTAGAAATATCCTGGCCATTAACCTTGCCTGCATAAACTTCACGCGGAACAGCATCTCGATGGATATCAAAAACAGCGTCAGGCTGCTGTTTTTTAACCAGATCAAGCGCTGTACGGCGCGATCTTTCATAAGCCATATTGTCGTGCGGATCATGTTTGGCAGTTGAGTGGATAGCATTAATGCCTTTATCCTGCAGAGACTTAGAAAAAGTATCACCGACTTTATAAATGCTGCCCTTACCCAAAATACTCTCTTTACCGTCTGTCGGAACATAAGACTCATCAGAATGAGTGTGATATATAGCAACTTTACCAGTACTCTGAGCTATTGCCACACTTGGCATGAGAATTTCGCGCCATAGAGCCTGTTTTTCGGTTTCATTTATATACTTTGATAGATTAACCTCGCCGATAAATTTAGCATGAGCAGTAGTTCCTTCAATACTTACTACTTCATATCTCTTATTATCCTCAGTCAAGCATTGGTCTCCGATCTGCAATTCCCAGCCAGTAACATATACAACCTTGCCGCTTTCATCCACAATGTTGTAGTAAGTGTAGCTGCTGGCAAATCCAACGCTAAGGCTTGTACAGCTGAATATTACTATTGCTAATATTACAATAAGTCTATTCACTGTCCTCACCTCTTCCATCCTTTTGCTGATTGCCGGAATTGGTGTCAGTTTTGTTATTAGGAACAGCTTTTAGATTTCTCTTTTTGGCACTGCTGTTTGATAATTCTTTACTAAATTCATATAGACCTTCCGGCCGATTTGGGCCAAGAACAGGTCCGCCTTGCATCTTTTCCCTAGTCTCGCCGACTAATTCAGCTACCATAACGGCGATAATACCGGCAATAATAACTACATCAAAGGCACCAGCACCGCCAATTGCAGTTGTTCCAGGGATACCTGCCCGCAGAATTGTTACCATATGGATTATATCACTTAATATAATACCTAGAACACCACCAACAAACGCACTGCGACGTGAACGACCGGCAATGTAGGCTATTAAGCCTGCTGAAATTCCGTAAATAAGTTTAGGGTCCATAAACATATTTTCAGGTTCGTAAGGAAGATAAAGTGATCCTAAATAGACCGAGAAAGCAACCAGTAAACTTGCCAGCACTGCTCTAACTCGTTCAGCAGTCTCATCGGCCTTAAAGATTAACCAAATCGCTAGTAGAGCTGGCAGCAGCGCTCCTCCGACATTTATTGTTAAAGTTACTGGTTCACTCATAATAGGAATATCAATAAAGCTGCCCAAGACGATACCAACAATGAACATTAAAGCCTGCTTGTCTGTCAAGCGCATCCTGTCTAAAATCCGCTGAGCTATACCGAAATAAACTAATACGCCAATCACCAATAGCGTAATCATTCCTATTGGCATGTTCATACAAACTCACCTCTAGCTTTATTATTTTTGCCGTTAACTTATTTTGCCCTATTTTGTAATTAGAATTCATTAGTTGAACTTAACTAGTTGTTCCAATATAGACCATTAATTAATCCAGCAAAATAATTAATGATTATAATTAAATGATTATAAATGAAAAAACATAGCCTTGAAGGGCTATGTTTTCGATCTTAAAGCGTATTTACTTGGGTCGGCACCCCGGACAGACAGCCAGTCAAAACTAGGCCCTGTTATAATTATCGGGATATTTGTAAGTTCTGAAAGGTTTTTCGCCCCGGTAAGCAGCATATATCTTTTTATTTGATAGGTATAACCTTCAAACCATGCTGCCGCTTTTTCTAAACCATGCTGTTTAATTGTTTTCAAAATAGGATTAGCAATCCCAATAGCTTTAGCATTAAGGGCAAAGGCTTTTACTGCCTCTAACGGGGTTCTTATTCCGCCTGATATTATTAAATCAACATTACTTGGCAGCACGGAGGCTGTCTCTACGGCGCTTATAGCCGTAGGGATACCCCAGCTTAGCATATCTTGATCGAGGTCATCTGAGGTCCGAGCTGCTTCAATAGCAATAAAATTTGTCCCGCCTGCGCCCCCTACGTCAATAGCCTTAACCCCTGCTTCAACTAGCATTTTTGCCTGTTCTTTGGCAATTCCGCAGCCTACTTCCTTGGCGATAACAGGCACCTTAGTGCTTTGGGCTATTTTTGTAATGTTTTCAAGATAATCGGTAAAATCTCGATCCCCTTCTGCCATTATAATCTCTTGGGCTGGATTAAGATGAATTTGAAGGGCATCTGCTTCAAGCATTTCTATTGCTTGCTGAGCATGTTCGGGTTTTGCGTAAGCCCCAAGATTAGCTATTACTATACCTGAAGGATTTTTACGGCGAACAACACGATAAGAAGCTGTAACTTCTTTATTCTCTATTGCAGCAAATTGCGAACCGACAGCGATTGCACAGCCAGTAATGTTTGCAAATTCTGCTAACTTTGCGTTGATGTCAGTGATATCATTAGCACCGCCGGTTATAGCATTTATAATTATCGGATTACTTAGCTTCAGGCCTGCTGCTGTGCACGAGAGATCTATTTCATCCCAGGCCAGCTTCGGTAAACAATTATGAATAAGCTTAAAATCCTCAAATCTGTTCGACTGCGGTCCGTCGGCTGTTTTTAAGGCATGTTTTATATGATCTAGTTTTCTTGACTCGCGCACTTCTAGTCCTCACGTTTAAACAGGTGGCCGAATTTATCAGCTAAAGTTAGACCTACCTCTTTATTTTGAGAGATAAATTCTTGGTATTCAGCCCGCTCAGCATCCTGGCTGGCTTGATAGATGCTAAGAGCTAACCGCTTTTTCGCTTTATCAATCTCAATGATTTTAACATTTATCTCTTGACCGCCACTGACAACTTCCTCGGCTTTACTCACTTTTTTCTCTGCAAGTTCAGACATTCTTACAAGGCCTTCTATTCCCTTTGCAATTTCCACGAAAGCCCCAAAATTAGTAATTTTAGTGACTTTCCCTTTAACAATTGAACCTTCGGTAAATTGCTCTATTATATCTAACCACGGATCACGAGTAACTTGTTTTAGACTGAGCGAAATCCGTTTGGCTGCTGCATCTGCTTTTATAACGATAGCAGTAACTTCTTGGCCTACATCAACAACATCATACGGAGTTTTTACTCTTTCCCATGATAAATCAGATATGTGAATAAGCCCGTCAACCCCGCCAAGATCAACAAACGCTCCGAAATCAGCAATGCGAGTAACTTTGCCTGTTATTACATCATTAACCTTAATATTTTCATAGACAGCTTGTTCCTTCAGTCGTCTTTCTTCCTCCAGCACTAGCCTGCGCGAAAGCACTGCGCGTTGTTTTGTTTCATCAACTTCCATAACTTTCAAAGTAAAGGTTTGACCAAGAAACTGGGTTAAATCTTCTGTAAAACGCAGATCAACCTGAGAAGCTGGAATAAAACCGCGTATACCAAAAACCGATGTAACAAGACCGCCTTTTACCGCTTCGGTTATTTTTCCCTCAATGATAAGGTTTTCTTGCTGAGCTGCACTCAGTTTATCCCAGGCTAAAATTTTATCAGCTTTAACTTTAGAAAGACTGAGACCATTTTGACCTTCAGTGTCAATTACATAAACGTCTATATCATCGCCTTCTTTAACTACTTCAAACGCACTTTCCGGAGTGGGGTAGGCAAGCTCTGCCAAAGTTATAACCCCTTCAGATTTATAGCCGATATCAATAAAAACCTCGTCTTTTCGTACACTTACAACTTTGCCGCTTACTATACTGCCCTTTTGAACGTCTTTAATTGAAGCATTTAATTCATTCATTTGCTGCATTTTACAATAGACCTCCTCAATTAGCCAGTCAGGTGTCGATGCACCTGCGGTTATCCCAGCCTTTTTAATATTTTTAAACCATTCTTGCTTAAGTTCTTCGGCGGTCTCAATATGATGAGTTTGACATGCTGGTGCACACAACTCAGCTAAGTGGGTAGTATTTGCACTGTTTTTCCCGCCTATGACAATCATTATATCTACTTGCTTTGCTAGTTCAATAGCAGCTTGCTGCCGTAAATCAGTTGCCGTACAAATAGTTCGCTTAATATTTAAATCTTCTGTTTTAGTTTTAAGAACATCGACAATAGCTTGAAATGCATCTGCCGCAAAAGTTGTTTGAGACACCACACCCAATCTTTCAATTGATGGCAGCAGCATTGCTTCAGTGATATCCTCAACAATTATTGCATTACCTGCCCACTCAAAGATACTCTTTACTTCGGGGTGTTTTTTCTCGCCAACGATGACTACCTGATACCCCATAGCTGCTAATTCTCTTGCTGCAAGCTGAGCTTTTTTTACATGCGGACAGGTGGCATCAACAATATTCAGCTGTCTATTTTCAGCAGCCTCATAAATAGCCGGGCCAACGCCGTGCGATCTTATGATAATTGTGCCATTATCAACATCATTCACACTATCAGCCATCCCGATACCTTTATCAGCCAGCCTTTTAACCATTTGAGGGTTATGTATTATTGGACCAAGCGTATAAGTCGGTCCTTCGTTATTAACACAATTATTTGCCAGCTCAACGGCCCTCTTTACACCGTAACAAAAACCGCGATGCTGTGCTAAAAAAATTTCCATTGTTTCCTCCAGTTAAGCTTTTCTTTTACCACAACTAACCATTAATTCACTATTGTATGGGCAAATTCCTTTTAACTGAAAAAACTCATAAAGCACTTGCCTCATATTAGTAATATGTATTCCATTTCCTGGGAAATTATTAAAAACAGTTTTTATTTAAATAATCTATTCGCAACTGAATATTTCAAAATGACTTTAAGCCAAACTATATCACAGCAGTTTAATCATTTCACAAAGGAGATGGTAAAATGAAAAGACGGCTTGTTAACGGGCTGTTTTCCAGCATACCTGATGCCGAGTTGATGGCACTTGCAATGAGTGCCGAAAGCGAAGAAGAGACTGCCACAGACAGTAGTTTAAATACAAAAACCAGAGATACTAGTGTAACTCACTTAGATAGTAATAATGCTAACAATTTAGAGTAATTTAAAACAATTGAAATAAGCCTAGGATGTGATACACCGCCATCCTGGCTTATTTCAAAAAACTAATAGTCAGGCAGCCTAAAAGAGGATGAGCTTCGCAGCTCATCCTCTTATTTTTAACTCGGTATATTAGGCTTATCTGTGCCGATTGGGCAGATATCATCATCGCTTGTGTTCATTCCAATTGGTTTATCAGTCTTTAATAATTCAAGCCATTTACGAATTGAATCAAGCAGTGTTACTATTACCAGAATAATTAAGATTACGCTTACAGTCCCATTTGTAGTACCTAGTGCATCACCGCGCTTAAAGAAGAGATTAGTATTCATTATACCAGCAGTAATTACAGTAGCAGTTAAAAAGGTCAGAGGTGCCAATGTAATTAGAGCATAGCTCTTTTTCTCAGCTATTTTAAGAATTATAGTTGTTCCTATTGCCAATGCGACTACCGCCAACAGCTGATTCGCAACACCAAACAACGGCCAAATTGTAGCAACATCACCACTGTATAAGAGATAGCCCCATGAGAAGGAAACTATTGCACTTGTGATTAGAATGCCAGGCCACCAGTTAGTTCTTTTGAGCGGAGCATATGCATAGGTGCCGATAATATCTTGAAGTATGTATCTTGCTACACGTGTACCTGCATCAATTGTTGTAAGGATAAATAAGGCTTCAAACATTATTGCAAACTGATACCAATAGTTCATTAGGTGGCTCATACCGCCAATGCTTGAGAATATGTGAGCCATACCAACAGCGAGAGAAACTGCGCCGCCAGGACGTCCGGCTATATCCATTCCAACAAGTGCGGACAATTGCTTTAGTTCAACTATCGGCATATTCAGCTTAGCAAATACGGCTGGCGAAGTGTTAATTGCAAAATAATCGCCAGGCATTAAAACGACTGCTGAAATGAGCGCCATTACAGCTACAAAGCCTTCAACAAGCATACCGCCGTAAGCGATAGATCTGGCCTGAGATTCTTTTTCCAGCATTTTCGGGGTTGTTCCAGAACTAATCAGTGAATGGAAGCCTGAAATAGCACCGCAGGCGATTGTAATAAATACATATGGCCAAACAGGTCCTGGAATAATTGGGCCGCCGCCATCTACAAATTTAGTGGCAAAAGGCATATTTACGACAGGCTGAACAATCAAAATGCCTAAGGCTAATGCTATTACTGTACCAATTTTCATATAAGAACTCAGGTAATCACGTGGTGCGAGCAGCAGCCATACAGGCAATACTGCGGCACAAAAACCATAAATAGGCAGAGCAACCGAAAGCTGGCTCTTAGTTAAATTAAAGATGTCTGCAAGGCCTGCTAAAGGCTGGCCAGGCGCCACCCAGTGGCCGGTAAATACTGCCGCTAATACCAGTAAAAAACCGACAATTGAACCTGAGCGGATGGAACCAGGAGCTATCTTGAACATATATAAACCGATAACAATAGCAATTGGGATTGTCATAAAAATTGTATAAACACCCCATGGATTTTTAAATAGCGCATTCACAACAACGATTGCTAAACCGGCGAGAGCTACAATAATTATAAATAATATTGATAAAGACGTAGTAACCCCAGTTATAGGTCCAACTTCTTTACGGGCTACAACTGCTAACGATTGACCTTTGTGTCGAACAGAAGCAAACAGGATAATAAAGTCATGCACCGCCCCAGCAAATACAGAACCTAAAAGAATCCACATAAAACCAGGTCCCCAGCCGTATTGTGCGGCTAATACAGGACCTACCAACGGACCAGCACCAGCTATTGCCGCAAAATGGTGGCCAAATAATACCCACTTGTTAGTTGGCACAAATTCTCTGCCGTCGTTGCATGTATAAGCCGGCGTTATATTAGAATCATTTAGTGCTAGAACTTTTGCAGCGATAAATGCTGAGTAATAACGGTAAGCTAGCGCAAACACACAAGAGGCAACGATAAGCAACATTACTGAGTTCACAATCATTCCTCCATCCGTTTAGATTATGAGCTGCTATATCCCTTACCACCCCCGCGTTTGAAAATTCAAACTAATACACCTCCAGATTAATCTATCTCCTAAAAATTAGCAATGATTATATTTCCCAAAATAAAAGAGAGAGCTGACAAAAGCTCTCTCTTTTAATGGTTGGCGTCTATGCATCTAACAAATTCTTTATTTCGCTCATTATTGCATCGGAAATCTTATTTATGCCATCTTTATCGGCCTTATTTTTATCTAAAAAGATAGGTTTGCCGAAGCGAATCTCAAATTGCGGAAACAGCTCTTTGCTGTTAGTACCGATTATTGCTGTAGGAACAATGGCGGCACCAGCCTTAATAGCGATCATTGCCAGACCGGGCTCAGCTTGACCTAGCTCCCCACTCTTACTTCTCGTACCCTCAGGAAAAAGCCCAAGACACTTGCCGTTTTCTACAATGCTGATCGCGGTACGAATAGCATTGCGGTCAGCAGTTCCTCTGCGAACAGGAAAAGCATTTAATTGCCTTATAACCCAGCTGAATACCGGCGATGTAAAAAGCTCTTCTTTGGCCATAAAGTGAACAGGTCGCGGCATAAATGCGCCGATTAGTGGAGGGTCCCATAAGCTTATATGGTTAGAAGCTATTATAAGGCCGCCCTGCTTCGGGATATTTTCCTGACCTGATACTTTACAGCGAAATATCGTCTTAAATATTAAAATTAACACTATCTTGAAGAAACTATACATTTTCTCTCCTCTTAGAACACAACTCGAGAATGGTATCAACAGCCCCTTCGATTGATAATTTAGTAGTATCTACAAGTGTAGCATCTTCTGCTTGAATAAGTGGTGCTAAATCCCGTTCACAGTCTTTTTTGTCGCGGCATTCTATCTCAGCTTTAAGCTGCTCTAAATCCACTGTAAAGCCTTTATTAGTCATTTCACGCCAGCGGCGAAGTGCTCTTTCCTCAATTGAGGCCGTTAAGAATACTTTTACGTCGGCATTTGGCAGAACATGTGTCGCTATATCACGCCCATCCATAACCACACCGCCTGCCTCAGCCATTTGGCGCTGAAGAGTCAGCATGTGTTTGCGAACAGCGGCTATCTGAGCTACTTCTGCAACAAGCTGAGTGACTTCTCGCGTACGAATTGCTTCAGTAACGTCACACTCGTCGACGCTTATAAAGGTTTTTCCATTAACATAATTAAGCTTAATATCTATATCTTCTGCAATCTTCGCTATCTCGTCACAGCTTAATTTCGATAACTGAAGAGCCTTCCATGCAACTGCACGATACATAGCACCAGTATCAATATAAGTGTAAGAGAGGCGTTGAGCAACAATTTGGGCTACTGTACTTTTGCCCGCTCCCGCAGGCCCGTCTATTGCAACAACTAATTTTCTCATGATTTCCTCCGTGCCGGAATTACGAATTAAGCCTGTCTAAAGTTTCGTAGAAATTAGGATATGAAATATCTACGCAATCTGGCTGCTGTATTTCAACACCTTGTCCTGCCGCACCAGCGATTGCCAAAGCCATTGCTATTCTATGATCATGGTAGGAATAGCAGGCTGCAGATTTTACATCAGCCGAGCCTTGAATTATCAGTCCATCAGCTGTTTCGGTGATTACACCGCCCATTTTAGTAAACTCAGTTGCAATGGCTTTAATTCTGTCTGTTTCTTTTACCCTTAATTCTTCCGCGCCTGATATTCTTGTTTCCCCTTTAGCGAACATTGCGGCAACAGTTAATACAGGAATTTCATCAACAAGACGCGGAATTATTTCTGCCTCTATTGAAACTCCCGCTAGCTCAGCGGACTTAACTAAAATGTCAGCTACCGGTTCTTTGCCGCTCCATCTTTCATTAATTATTTTAATATTTGCACCCATTTGCTTTAATACGTCTAAAATACCAGTACGAGTTTGATTAATTCCCACATTCGACAGTGTTAACTCACTGCCAGGAATTATAGAGGCAGCAACAAGCCAGAATGCAGCTGAACTTATATCTCCTGGTACATCAATAACCTCTGGAGCAGTTAATTCATTAACATGATTTATTGTTACAGAAGTGCCTGATCTGTTTAGTTTTACACCGAAAGTCTCAAACATCTTCTCGGTATGGTCTCGCGAAACATATGGCTCAGTTACGGTAGTACTTCCTTCGGTAAACATTCCAGCCAGCAAAACAGCCGACTTAACTTGAGCACTGGCCATTGGCATATTGTAGTGTATACCAGTTAGTTTATCTACAGGGGCTATCGACAGCGGCAAGAATCTTGATTGCCGACGCGCCGTAATTTTTGCTCCCATTTTAGTAAGCGGTGTAATTACACGCCCCATAGGTCTCTTTCGCAGTGAAGCATCACCTGTAAAAGCACTATAAAAAGGCTGTGCCGCTAAAATCCCCATAAGCAGGCGGAGGGTAGTTCCTGAGTTTCCAGCGTCCAATATGTCCTCAGGTTCTTGAAGTCCATTTAGGCCTTGCCCCTGTACTAATAAATCTTCGTTGTCATTCTCAATTTTCGCCCCTAATGCCCTCATGCAGCTTACTGTTGAAAGGCAATCCTGAGCGTAAAGAAAATTTTTAATTCTTACTGGTGATTTTGCCAAGCTGGAAAACATTACACTGCGGTGTGATATAGACTTATCACCAGGTATGTTTATCGTTCCTTTTAAGCCTGTTTTCTGATTAATTCTCAAAGCCTCACCCATAGAAACCACCTTTATAATTTAACTTTTAAGTGCTGAACTTATAGATTTTAGTTCCTTCATAAGTAGCGAAAATTTGTATGGCGTCAGTGATTGCGGTCCGTCTGATGCCGCTTCTTCTGGACATGTATGTACCTCAAGGATAAGTCCGTCTGCCCCAGCTGCCATCGCAGCTTTTGCCATCGGACTTACTAACCGCCAAATACCTGTGCCATGACTTGGATCCACAATGACCGGTAAATGGCTTAAATACTGAACTAGCGGCACTGCACTTAAATCCAGCGTATTTCTAGTAATCGGTTCAAAGGTTCTTATACCCCGTTCACATAAGATTACATTCGAATTACCATCTGCCATTATATACTCTGCCGCCATCAGCCACTCTTCGATAGTAGCTGATGCACCGCGCTTAAGCAGAATAGGCATATTCGTTTTAGCTACTTCTTTGAGTAGCACAAAGTTCTGCATATTCCGAGCGCCTATCTGAAGCATGTCAACATGCTCAGCAACTAACTCGACTTTACGCGGATCAGTAACCTCTGAGACAGTAGGAATATCCAACTCTTTACTAACGGCTTGTAGTATCGCTAGTCCTTCTTCTTCAAGCCCCTGAAAACTATATGGTGATGTACGCGGCTTATAAGCTCCGCCGCGCAGCATAACAGCCCCGGCATTTTTAACTGCTGAGGCAGTTTCTTTAAGCTGATCATAACCCTCGATAGCACAAGGTCCAGCTATCACAGGAATATCTGCACCACCAAAAGCAACATCGCGAACGTTCACAATTGATTTGCTTTGTTTGAATTCGCGACTAGCTAATTTATAAGAGCTTGATACTTGAAAAACTGATTCAACACCAGCATACTTTTTATATTCCGCAATGCTACAATTCTTGGTATTACCGTTAGCTGTAATAATTTGTTTTCCGTAATGTTCCACATAATGTGGTTCTAAACCGGACTGACTAATTTTAAACAGAATTTTATCAATCTGTTCGGTAGTTGCAGAATTCAGTATGATAATCATTCTACCGATCCTCCAGAGCTTTGGATTAGAAAATTTTAACCAATAATATTCCTGAAAAATATATAAGGGTATCTTTATTTAATTCCCTAAAGACCCCTAATATCCTCCATAAAATACTAATTATTAACCCTTAAATTTCACTTTTCCAGCTGAAATAATGCCTGTTCCTTCTAACACTAATCCGTCGATTGGAGAAATCAGCGAACTGCTAGGTACATTTACGATAAATTGGGCGTTTTCTTTGTAGGCTGAAGCATCAATTTCCACATAGTCACCATCATAGACAGTTAGTTTAACCTCGCCTTTACGAAAATCATCAATAACTTTTCCATTGACAGTTACAAAAATATTGCCATCCTTCGGCGGAGTAACCATCCTTAATATTAAAACTTTGCTGTTTCTAAGAGACTGAAGCCGGCTAGTTTCAACAGTATCACTAATTTGCAGTGGTTTTGAAGCATATTGAGGCATATGAAAGTAAATTTGTTCTCCCTCATATTTATCCACTCTAGACATATATGGTCTCATATTATCAAAAGACAGTATGCACTGTGAAATTACCAGCAAACAGATAAATATAATAACAAGCTTAAATAGAACATTTTCACCGTATCTAATTGTTCTCCATGCCGATTTTCGCATTAGATGCCTCCACTTCATACTACATTTAAAAAACTTCTGGATAGACTAATAATCATTTCCCCTTGCCGCTTCTCTGCCTGCAACAAATCCCGTCGAAAACGCTGCCTGCAAGTTATATCCTCCTGTATAGCCGTCAATATCAATAACTTCACCAGCAAAAAATAAATTAGCAATAAGCTTTGATTCCATAGTTTTAGGGTTTATCTCTTTTATATTTACTCCACCTGCAGTAACAATAGCCTCACTCACAGGTCTGGTTTTCGTGATCGTTAATGGAAGGCCAGTTATAACGTCAAGTAGTCGAGCTCTTTCAGTTTTAGTAATTTGATGTACTGGTTTATCGGGGTCTAAATATGCCAAGTCAATAACAACATCAATCAGCTTGGCTGGCAGTAACTCATTTAGAGAATTTTTAATCTGCTTACGGGCAAACTTTTCGAAATCACGCTGGAGCCTTTTATCAAGTGTATCTTGCGACAAAGCTGGTTTCAAATTAATCGAAATTGTTACTTCCTTCTTTTGCGGCAGAAGCTCAGCTACTTTTTTGCTGAGCGAAAGGATTATTGGACCTGACAGCCCATAATGCGTGAATAGCATTTCGCCGAAGTCTTCTTCTATTTTTTCACCATCTACAACAATTGTAGCTAAGACATTCTTTAAAGATAAGCCCTGCAGATCGCCAATCCAATCTTCAGCAACCTCTAACGGAACAAGTGATGGTCTTAGCGGCATAATAGTGTGCCCCAATTTCTGAGCCATTATGTAACCGTCTCCTGAGGAGCCTGTCCCGGGGTAGGATGAACCTCCTGTTGTTAGTATAACCGCATCAGCACTATAGGAATCACCGTCTTTTGTTTTAACTCCGGTAACCTGCTGCTCATCTACGGTAATACTTAATACAGGCTTTTCTGTAATTACCTCAACATCAAGTTTTTTCAATGCTTGGCTAAAGGCCTTTACTACGTCACTGGCTTTATCCGATACAGGGAAAACCCGGCCGCCGCGTTCTACCTTTGTTTCAACACCTGAGCGTGTAAAAAAATCAATTACACTGTAATTATCATAATTATGAAATGCACTATATAAAAAAGATCCGTTCCCTGTCATATTTTTAATGAATGTTTGAACATCACAGTTATTGGTAATGTTGCATCTACCTTTACCGGTAATCAATAACTTACGTCCAACTGTTGGCATCTTTTCTAAAATTTTTACACTTGCCCCATGTTCACCAGCACTGACTGCTGCCATAAGTCCAGCAGCTCCACCGCCAATTATTATAACTTTTTTCATTTGCTCACCTTTTTATAAAATTATTTATTTCATATCATTAGCTTAAATTCCGGTACTAAATATTCATCTTTGAATAGATTTACTTTAAATTAGATAGGCTTGTACTGACTAATAGTACAAAAAAACCCTTATCACTATAATAAGGGTAAAAAAATCATTTTTTAATTATCAGCTTTTTTAGTTCATCTAATTCCGCTGCTGTGAGATGACGATACTGCCCACGTTTCAAGCCTTGCAAGGATAATGTAGCAAATTTAATCCTTTTTAGCAACCGCACCGGATAGCCTATAGCCTCACACATCCGTCTAATTTGGCGATTTTTACCTTCATGAATTATAAATTCCAAAGTTGCTGAATTTTTTTCCTGATCAATCTCAGTTAAATGAATTTTAGCCGGTGCCGTCATGCCATCTTCAAGCCTGATACCAACACGCAGTTTATCAAGTTTTTCCTCTGGCGGTACTCCCTTTACTTTTACCACATAGGTCTTATATACTTTTTGGCTTGGATGAATTAGTGCATGAGTTAATTCGCCATCGTTGGTTAGAAGCAACAAGCCTTCTGTATTATAATCAAGTCGGCCTACAGGATAAACCCTCTGAGGAATATCTCGTAAATAGTCAATAACTGTCTGCCTGCCGTCAGGATCCTTCATTGTTGTAACAACACCTTTGGGCTTATTCATGATGATATATACATTTTCTTCGCTTTTCAATAGTTTACCATCTACGGCAACTCTATCTTTACCTGGTTGAACTTTTGTTCCGAGTTCGGTGATAACCTTACCGTTAACAGTCACCCGCCCAGCTTCGATTAAATTTTCAGCTTCTCTTCTAGATGCTACTCCGGCTTGACTGATTATTTTTTGTAAACGCTCTAACATATTATCTCCTTCGTGATGACTGTAATAAATGTAAGGTAATTAATCCTGAATAAGCTGCGAAAACTCAGTCTGTACTTTACAAAGCCTTACACGTTTATTATCACGTGTTTCTTTGTGGCAGCTGCCGCAAATTCCTTCGCCGCAGCACATAGTAACGTTATTTGTTGCAGCCATTGGAATGTTTGCACCATATTCATGCATAGCAGATATTATTGCATAATGCTGATCATCTGGACCAGCGCTGACAATTAAATCAGGTTTTAGATTAAACAATTCGCGTAATAACGGAATACCACTCTGCCGCATGGATGCAACACTATTAACCTGCACGCCCCAATCACTTAATTCTTCGCTGATAAATATTTTTCGGACATGCCCTGGTGCAAGTATCGCCATCACTTCATTTTTATTTTTTACCATTTTATCTACAAGAGGTAATGCTGGCGCCTGCCCCATCCCCCCAGCTACCAATAATATCTTACCTTCCCTTATATTGTCAATCCATGGTTGGCCTAGTACTCCATTATAGTATGGCCCGGTTACCATCATTTGAGTATCGTCCCCTTGAACTAACCTCGCTGATTTGGGACCGACCGTTTCAATAACTACCTGAATATCATTTCCTATGACTTTCATTATACCAACAGGGAAATGGTAGAACTTGGGATCAACTGCTTTCCGGAGGAAAACGAAAGAGCCAGTTCGTTCTAATTGGCGAGCAAGCTCATCTGGAACAGTAAATTCAAGCAGGTAGGTGTTTTCACTTATTTTTTCTTTTATGCGATAATCAGTAACTATTTCGGTTCTTATTGCCATATCCTCCTTGATTTGTTTCCCACCGCTTTTATTTTGCCAGTACTTTTCGTACAATATACAAACACCTGACCAATTACAATCACAAACAGTGCCACCTTTAAGATGACTGCAGAATTCGCAGTGATTGGTCTCAGCAAGCAAACAAGGGCAATAAGGTGAATTGATGTCAATACACCTGGTTGTTAACTGTTTAAGCATAATTCCACCTCCTGTTTAAACCAGACAACTATTGTAAATGTCTGTTAAACCGCTAAGACCTACCCGTTCAATTACTTCTGCTCGATTTGTTGAATATAACGATAATTTCTTCATTCGCTCAAAATAGTAAGAACCTGAGAAAGTATATCTAACTTTCATTCCATCTTCAAGCTGCATCTGTTCGTGAACATATGCTATAAAATCACCTGTTACTAGTGAACGAGGCAGTTCTAAATACTGCATATCAAGGCAATAGCGAACAGCATTATGACCAGCCAATAAACCTGTTACTACAGCTTCAGTATGCCCAACAAGAATACCAGATTTTTCACCACCACAGAATAAATTATCTAATCCATCAACTTTAAGCGAATTATTGCAAGGAGCTATACCAATATATCGCATTGAATTACCAATCCCGCCAGAATATGGGTCTTCATATTTTGCCCTTTCTAGACCTGGTATTGTTCTTAGGTCGTCAAGCGGGAAATATGAGGACATCATTTTTGCATGACCTGTATCTAACAGTACAAGATTTCTCGCATAATCGGCAAGAGCATACTGAGTACATGCTTTTTTGCCTAGAGAGCCGCTTTTTCTAATACTTTCAGGTATCTCTAGTACTACAACGCCTTCACTATCAAGTTTCTCCCTGATTTCTTGGCTAAGTGATTCTTTGTTTAATTTGCAAGAGCCACTCATCGCGCCTACCGAGCCATCATCTTTAAGGCCCATTAATTCTTTTACGTCCGCTTTAGCTGTGACACTGACACGTGGTCCGAATGAAGGGCAGCGTATTACGCACATAGCGCAACCATTCCCATATGTAAGGCAGTTCCCCATAGGACCGGCTGTTCCTGTTGTATCAACAAACGCGTCTGCTTTTATTACTTCACCGCCGTCTAGAACAATACTTTGCAGCTTCTTCCCATATTTAATAACATCAATTATACGTGTTTTAGTACGAATTTCAACTCCATAGTTTTGGAGTATTTTTTTAACTAAAGGCTCCATTGTTGTTACATCGTATAAAGAAGCGTGGCTATGCCCAGGGAAATTAATCGAACGATGGCGGCTGTTCGCATCCATTGCTACGAAAAGATCGCCTCCCCCCATAACAATAGCTTCTTCAGCGGCTGTATAGCGCCCGTTATTGCGAAAAATACCTCCAACAAGTCCGGTACCAAGCAATAAATCAGTACGTTCTACCAGCAATACCTGTGCACCTGCTTTAGCAGCAGATATTGCCGCAGCACATCCAGCCCAACCTCCGCCTGCTACTATAACTTTTATCATGGACGTCCCTCCATTCTCTTCATTGTCACATTACAGTCTATTCCTTGCTGTGAGAAGTGTCACTCAGTGGGAAAAATAAAATAAGACCTGGCTGTACCAAGTCTTAAGCAATCGATATAAACTTCTATTTAGCTCCCAAATAGTTTATTACATAAATAAATCGAACCGAAAAAACCGGTTAAGTCACCTAAGAGCCCCACAAACAGCGAATAACGCGGCTTTCTAATTCCCACCGCACCAAAATATACTGTCAATATATAAAAAGTTGTGTCCGTACTGCCCATAACTGTTGAAGCAATTCTGCCGCATAAAGAATCCGGGCCAAATGTATTTAAAATCTCTGTTGCCAAACCTAATGAACCGGTACCTGAAAGCGGGCGCATTATGGCTAGCGGAACTAAATCAGCAGGCACACCCAAATAAACTAAAACGGGAGATAAAAAAGAAACAAATGATTCCATAGCTCCCGAAGTTCTAAAAACGTTAATTGAAACCATCATCGCAACTAAAAACGGCATAATTCGAATTGCTGTATGAAAACCTTCGGCAGCACCATCGACAAAAGCTTCATAAACTTTCACTTTACGAAAATAACCAATAAGCGGAACAAAAAGCAAAATTAGCGGAATTGCCCATACAGATAGCTCTCTGCTTATTTCAACAAACATACAGCTACCTCCTTGCTTTCAAGGTATAGATTGATCTTAATATTCTATCTGCTAAAATCGCAACAACAGTAGCTGTTAGGCTAACCATAATTGTAGCACCAACTATTTCGGCTGGTGCTGTTGATCCAGCCGCTGAACGTAGCGCAATAACAGTTGCTGGAACAAGCGTAAAACCAGTAGTACATAATGCTAACAGTGTACACATTGCATCTGAAGCAGTATCTTTATTAGAATTAAGTTTTTGCAGTTCATTCATCGCTTTAATTCCAAGCGGAGTTGCCGCATTACCTAATCCTAACATATTTGCACTTATAGTCATGACTATTGCCCCCATAGCTGGGTGATTTCTAGGAACACTAGGAAATAAAAGCTGTGTTATTGGACTTAGAAGATACGCAAATACTTTTATTAGACCTGATAATTCAGCAATCTTCATGATCCCCAACCATAAACACATGACACCTATTAACTTGAAGGACAACGTCACAGCCCCTTCTGCTGCGGATATTGCACTCGATGTAACTATTTCTATCCGACCATTTATGCCAGCGTATATAATTCCTATTACTAGAAGAAGCATCCAAATAACATTAATCATATTACCAACCCCCTCCGTATGAGAGTATGATAAATACCATCTTACTAGAACTAATAGGCTTCCTACACGTCCAACCAGTCCTTATAAAACAAAAAAACTTATGCGCCAATCCTTAATGGCAGCATAAGTTTTTTAAATTTCATTAATTACGATATATTCTTGATGAAAAAAGCAAAGAAGTTCCAGACCGATCCCCAAACCGAGCCAAAAAAGCTTCTCTGTTCTACGTTATCTGCAGCTAATAAATCTACTTTAGCAATTTCGGTATTATTATATTTAACATGAACAACTCCAATTTTTTGCCCTGCCTTAACTGGCGCTTCAATTTTATTAGGGGCCTCAATAACTGTCTCAAATTGATCACTGCCGTCAATAGAAATAGGAATAACCATACTTTCATTTGTTACTAATTTTATCGTGTCAGTCTTACCTTCTAGTACTTTAACTGTTTTAAGAATATCGCCTTTGTTAAATACGGTTACTGGTTTAATATTTTTAAAACCATATTCCAGCAAGGCCACGGAGTCTTCCCACATATGGTCACTGTCAAGAACGACCGCTACGAGCTGAATACCGTTTCTTTTTGCACCTGAAACAAGACATCTCCCGGCAGCTTCGGTATAGCCAGTTTTCACTCCATTGCCGCCTTCAACAAGCCATAACATTTTGTTCTCATTATATAGTTCGCGATCATGATCTTTTCCAGGCCACGGTATGATTTTTTTCTCCGTACTTATAATTTCGGTAAATAACGGATTCTTGTAGCCATAGGCAGCAATTTTTGCCAAATCATGAGCTGTAGTAATATGGTTTGGGTCTGGAAGACCGCTTGAATTTGTGAAATTTGTATTTTTGGCCCCGATCGCATGAGCTTTTTGAGTCATTAGCTTGGCGAAATTATCGAGCGAGCCAGATATATGTTCAGCTACGGCCACGGTAGCATCATTGCCTGATATTAACATAATGCCATATAGCATATCCAACATTTTTAGCTGTTCACCTGGCGATAGCCACAAGGAAGATCCTTCAGTACTTGATGCATTGCTGCTGGCTGTAACTAGGTCTTCAAGATTTCCATGCTCTAGGGCTACTATTAATGTCATCATTTTGGTAGTACTAGCCGGATATCTTTTTTCTTCGGCATCTTTAGCGTATAAAACTTTCCCTGTACGGGCATCCATAACTATAGCAGATTTAGCTGTTAATTCAATTGGACCAGCTTCACTGACAGCGGTCCCCATCAAAGTTAGAGATAAACATAAAAAAACAAAGCACTTTCGTATCATGGTTTAAATGTCCTTTCCATAAAAAAATCATTTGAAATGACATAACTATTATATATATGTTTTTCCCAACCGTCAAAGTGTCCATACATTAATACCGCTTCAAACGGTAATAATAAAAATAATTCTAAGGAGGTGATTGATGTGGAAATGTTAGATATTAAAACATCACTACGTACAACTTTAACTCAAAAGCAAGAATTAGTCCGTGATTACCAAACTTTTGCTGAGCAAATTAATAATGCAGAAGTTTCGAAAATGTATCGTCATTTTGCTGAAGCAGAGGCTCTGCACGCAACTCAAATTAAAGATCAGTTAAACAAACTAAGCTAGTACAGTACAATTTATATGCTGTATAACTCATTTAAATGTACAAATATATGCTTTAGAATTTTTTAACTCAATAAAAAAGAACTAGTCGGCTGTAACAGTCGTACTAGTTCTTTTTTATAGCATTTAATTATACAACCTAAAACTGCTGCGCTCTGGGTGCCAATTGTCATCACCAATATGAATTAATTTAGGTTTAACTCGATTACCATCAATATATAGATCAAATTCTAAATATTTTGCATTTCTGAGCTTAAATTTCAGACCATCAGACGCTCCAGCTGTTTCAAACTTAAATTTAATTTTATCATAATCAAAATCCACTTCTCGTCCCTTAATACGATATTGTTGCTTACCCTTCTCATCTGAATGGAACCAACGTCTTTCATTAACATCGTTGTATACAGTGACTTTGTCATTTTTCTCTAGCCGACTTCCGATCACTTGGTAGAAATCACCGTCTGTTTTAATCGTACCACTAAATTCGTGACTTTTTCCTTTTGCTGATGCCCAGACGTGAAAACCCTCTCTATCACGCCAGATATAGTAACCTTTTGATCCTTGAAAAAATTGATCAGGTTTCCCGTCCAATTTTGGCGACCAAGCTAATACTGTGCTTGAAAACATAACAAGATATAGCATTGCCGCAAAAACGATAAAATACTTCTTCTTCATGTTATTCCTCCTGCCTAAATTTATTTTCTATAACTTAACTGTACTGTATAATTGTGACAAATATATGACAGTTTTTAATACATGCGTTGCTTAATTTATAAACAACAAATCAAAACGGGCTTTCTTGAACTGTTTCAAGAAAGCCCGGCTTTTTTATTTATTACGAATGCATTTTACTTGTTTCTGCCGTTTCGGCTAACTCATCCATTTTGTCTGATGTATCTTTTTTGCACATAATATCTTGGAACTTTGATATAGCTTGCGGCACCATATCAATAAGTCGATCGTAGACAACATTTCCTTCTACTGGCATAAATCTAACTCCAGTAGTTGGAGAACAAACCAAAAATCCGACTGGTCTAACACTTACGCCAGCACCACTGCCCCCACCGAAAGCTGTATGGGAATTATCCGCTCCCTCTTCGACCTCTTCTGGATCATAGTCTCCCCCTCCAGCAGCAAAACCAAAGGTAACCCTAGAAATCGGTATAATAACAGTTCCGTCTGGTGTCTCAACTGCATCACCAACTATTGTATTAACGTCAACCATATCCTTAATGCTTGCCATTGCAGTTTTCATTAACCCCTGAATGGGATGTTCAGCCATCGCGCTTTACCTCCTTAGCTTTTGTATATAAAACACGCTTAGATGCATCTATAACATTACCAAGTTTTATACTGAATATACACAGAAGTTCTATATCGATCTTTTCTTGCCCAAAGGCAGGAATTACTTTAACTACTGGCTTTTCCTTAAAATTCGTTCGACTCTGTAAATAGTTCACAAGTAGTGACTTTACTGACCACAACGCACCTGTCACCACTGCTGTAGATGCAGCATCATCACATCCAAATGTAGTTTTCCAGTAAAATTTTTCACAATATATAGCCTTTATTATTTCGTTCATAAGTCTTGTATATAATCTATGGTAATAGCGTACCTTTCTCATTAGCTTTCTAAATCTTCGAGGGTGTTTAAAATAAATATTAAAAAAGACTTTAACAAATCTTTTTTCTCGCCTAACATGGGTCTTAGTTTTTCCTTCTTCTGCTTTAACTTCAGACTCAATCCATGGAAGATTATTATGTTTTACCAACTCGATGACTGGAATTTTCATGCTATATAGAAGAATATTGCGCGGTAAATAGATGTCTACCTTTATAAAGTCGTCATCACAATTCCGTAAGAACCTTAAGTGTATAAAAATACTCACCCTACTGATTACAAAAGCTATACCAAAACTAGCAATCGTAACTATCAGCCAATCTACCATAGCTATCCACCTTCGACTGACTTATCAACTTATGATGCATACATAGTATTGTTAGCGTAATTTAAAAAAATATACAGTGACGCTTGTAATTCGATACAAAGGACTATATATTCTCGAAAGTAAAAGCAGCTCTCAATTGAGAGCTGCTTTTACTTATTCATGTCAGGTAAAGTAGGTAAATCCTCAAGACTATTTAAACCAAGACACTTTAAAAAATCTTCGGTTGTGCCGTACAGGATTGGCCGCCCAATAGCTTCTTTTCGGCCAACCTCTTTGATAAGGCCGCGCTCAACTAAATTGGCGATAACCTTGTCAGTTTTAACCCCTCTTATTGACTCAATTTCCAGTCTGGTAATTGGCTGGCGAAAAGCAACAATTGCTAGAGTTTCTAATGCTGCTGAAGATAATCGCGGCTCTTGAGAATGTGCAAGCCTTTCTACAATTGATGCTAGCTCAGGTTTTGTGCAAAGTTGATACCCACCGGCTACTTCAACAATCGTCAAACCTCTGCTGTCATCCTTCATTGCACTTACCATTTCATCAAGTATTATCACAATCTTATCTACTGGCAAATCTAACAATGCTGCAAGCTTTACTGCCGGCAAAGGTTCTGCGCATGCGAAAAGCAATGCCTCTATATGTCCTTTAACACCAAAATCGAACACAGCAGACAATCACTCTCCCCGTAATATAATAAAGATTGACGCAAAACTATGTTCCTGTCTAACGCTAACTCGATTCAACTTAATAAGTTCCAGTAAAGCTAAAAAAGCTGCTACAACCTCTGATCGTGTACCACTGCGCGTCAAAATATTATTAAACTCAACTCGACCATTATATTTATACAGCAAATGAAGAATATCTTGAATCTTATCTTGAACACTAACTTCTTCCCGCGAAACTAAAGCATAATCCTCGATTGCGCTCTCCCATACTGCAGCAAAGGCTAACAATAACTTATCCATGTCCAGCCCCTCTGGCAGCAGGCTCTTTGAATTAAAACTCTGCGGTTCGCGAGTGAAAAATTGAGATCTCTTTTCTGCTAATTCTTCCAGCAGCTCACTTAGCTGTTTAAACTGCCGATATTCGATAAGCCTATTTACAAGTTCTTGTCTAGGATCGAGATCATATTCATCGGTCTCCGAAATTGGTGCCGCTCGCGGCAATAACATACGCGACTTTATTTGCAGTAAAGTTGCAGCCATGACTAGAAACTCACTAGCCACATCAACATTAAATTCATTTAAGGCTTGAAGATACGCCATATACTGCTCTGTAACTTCGGCAATTGGTATATCATAAATATCCAGCTTATTCTTTTCGATCAAATGCATTAATAAGGCTATTGGCCCTTCAAAAACCTCAAGCTTGATCTTATATTCAGACATACTATAGGTGCATTACTTGCCGGACTTCTTCCATGGTTGCAGCAGCAACCTTACGGGCGCGTTCGGCACCAAAAATGAGAATTTCCTTTACTCTGCCAGGATTTGCTTCAAACTCACTACGTCTAACATGAATATCAGCTAAGTTAACCACCATCTGTTCGGCTAGGCATTTTTTACATTCAACACAGCCAATACTTGCCTGTCTGCAGGACTCACTTATTTGATTTAACTGCGACGCATTAAATATTTTATGGAATTTATGCACAGTACAGACTTCAGGGTTTCCAGCATCGGTTTTCTTAATTCGCTGAGGGTCTGTCACCATTTGGCGAACACGAGCCCGCAGTTCGTCTGGACTTGCGGCATACGGGATTTCATTACCATATGACTTACTCATTTTTCTTCCATCAATACCCGGAAGTGTTGGTGCCTGGCTCAATTGAGCTTGCGGCTCAGGGAAAACCGGCTTGTACATATTATTAAAACGCCTTACTATTTCTCTGGCAAGTTCAAGATGAGGGATCTGATCTTCACCAACTGGTACAGTATCGGCTTTATAAAGAATAATATCAGCAGTCATTAACACCGGGTATCCCAAAAACCCATAAGTATTGATATCTTTTCCCTGCACTCCCAGCTGCTGCAATTTATCTTTATACGTCGGCACACGCTCCAACCAGGATAAAGGCGTCATCATAGATAACAGCAAATGCAGTTCAGCGTGCTCTTTAACATGGGATTGAATAAAAATAACATTTTTTTCTGGATCAAGACCTGCACTCAACCAGTCGAGCGCCATATTATGGATATTCTCAGGAATTTTGCTAGTATTTTCAAATGACGATGTTAATGCGTGCAAATCAACAATACTAAAAAAACACTCATAGTTGTTTTGCAGACGAACCCAATTTTCCAATGCCCCTAAATAATTTCCCAAGTGAAATTTACCGGAAGGCTGCATTCCGCTAAAAATGCGACCTTTAATCATAATATCTCCTCCTGTTATACAATTACCATTACAATTTGGTTAATAATATAAGACAAAATTAGTTGAAGCGGGTAAGTAATTGCTCCAATTACGCCAATATAAACTAGCCCCATCAAAATAAAGGGTCCGTATTGACCTAAACTATCATACTGATACGCGATCCGGCTTGGCAGAAGACTTGAAAGTATCTTAGATCCATCTAGTGGCGGTATAGGTATTAAGTTGAAAATAGCTAAAATTATGTTATAGCTATAGGTTAGTTTTAATATAGCAGCCAACCAGCCTGTCAACAGCCCCATCTGCCCTATCACTGCAATCATAATAGCAGAAATAAACGCCATTATAATATTTGAACCAGGACCGGCAAATGAAACAATGATCATTCCTTTACGCCAGTTTTTAAAGTTGCCTGGATTAATATTAACTGGTTTAGCCCAGCCAAACTTAAACAGCCAAAGCATAATAAGACCAATCGGATCCAAGTGTGCAATAGGATTGAGGGTTAATCTACCCTCAAAACGCGGAGTTGGGTCACCTAACCAAACTGCCGCCCGAGCATGTGCATATTCATGCACTGTAAGTGCTATTAGCAGCGCCGGAATACGAAAAATCATGTCTTGATCAAAGCCAAACACCAATATACCCCTCCCCACAACTTGTAGTTATCATTTTTACATATTACCAACTCATACGCAAGCATTGTACCTAAATTCTAGAAAAAATATACAAAAATTTATTTATTCCGACACATTACGGTGTCACTTAAACGTAATTTTGCATCAAGATTTATCAGGGATACATTTATTAGCTTCTTAGGTTAACTACAAAAAACTGCCTTATTAAAATATTCTATAGTTAATGTCTATCACCTGCCCAGTTAAATTAGCAGCATCAAGACTATCAATCAAAAGTTACAATATTCAACTATGACTACACTTGCCCAAGATTTAACTTACTGATACGCGAGCGCATTTCATTTTTTCATTATAATAACGCAAGAATAAACTATCTAAACACCGCAAAAGCTATCATTGTAAAGGAGGGATTTTATTTGTCGAAATTCATGAAAAAATCTATTCTCTTAAATTTCACTATCATTCTCATCTCACTCTTACTGTGTGGATGCGGAATGTTAGAGACAGCCAAAAAACCTGAAATAGGCCCTGCGGGGAAACCAACTGAAAGCAAACCTAACCCGCCATTTATGCAGCGTTTCGTTTCGCCGCCAGCCCAGCTCTATGATCTTGAAGCAACATCAGGTGTAATATTCGAGGGTCTAAACAAGGCAAAGTGGGATCAAGCCCAGGCCGGTTTTAACAACCTCCAGTCTACATGGGAACAAGTTAAACCTTTAGTAGGCGAGAAAAAAGGTGTCAAGGAAGCTGACGAGGCGTTAGGCAAGCTTGCAGCCTCAATAACAGATAAAAAGATAACAAATTCCTACGAAAATCTTAATAAGTTTATGGGTTCAATAGGAGATGTGGCAAAGTCTTATAAATTATCCCCCTTATCTGATATTATTGCCGTCGGCAACTCAATACGAAATGTAAGCTTCTATGTTGAAGATAAAGAATGGAGCAAAGCCGCCTCAAAGGTAAAAGAACTTGAAGGAACGTGGAACAAAGTAAAGCCTAGTATGGAGCAAATAGGCATTTTAGATCAGATTACAATAACACATTCCAACGTAAATCAAATCAAAGATGCTGTTAATGCTGAAAATAAAGGCGCTGTCGATGAGAATATAGCAAACCTTAATGAAAGTCTCGGTAAGATACGTGAATTTTTCTATGGCCGTTAACTTGTAAACGGTCTTGAAAAATATATAAGGAAAGCTCATGCACAGTGTGCATGAGCTTTTTTACTTTTTATCTTTATCCTTATTACTGCCATCAGTTTCAATGCGATCTTTATCTTGAGGCTTCAATATAGCCGGACGCAATACTTTGCTTGGTATTGGCAGCCGAAATAATACATCTTTTAAGGCTGCAAAGTTAAACGGATAAGCAGGCCACATATATGGCACTCCAAATGACTTAGTAGTAAGCAACATTATTAGTATCCCGAACAAGCCTACTATTAGGCCCGGAAGTTTAAAGAACATAACTAGTATGATGAGCAGTAGCCTAAAAACTCGCGTTGCCATTGCAAATTCCATACTAGGTGTAGCAAAGGCACCAACGGCTGCAACAGCTACATAAAAAATTGTTTCATTCCCAAACAAGCCCACTTTAGTAGCAAAATCACCGAGCATAAACGCCCCAATGAAACCTAGGGCGGTAGACTGAGCAGATGGTACATGCACTGTTGCCATTCGGACTAACTCAAGTCCCATTTCGGCAAGTATAAACTGAAAGCCTATTGGAATTATTCCCGGTTCTTGTGGTCCCAAAAAGCCGAATGACTCGGGCAATACTTGCCGCTGAAGTACTAGCGCAAGCCATAGCGGCGGCAAAAGCAACGAGAATAAGACGCCTGCCAATCTAACCATTCGCATAAAAGATCCAACTACAACATTCTGCCGAAATTCTTCAACATGTTGGACATGGTGCCAAAAGGTTGTCGGTAATATCATTATGTTGGGTGAAGTATCTACAATCAAACAAACATGCCCCTCTAAAAGATGTACTGCCGCTACATCTGGTCGTTCGGTATAGCGTACTTTAGGAAGTATGTTCCATTTACTTCCGCCAGCGATATATTCTTCGACTGCCTTTTCAGCCATAGGGACGCCATCTATCTCTATAGTATTCAAACGTTCTTTTACCTTGTCGACAAGTTTTGGATCAGTAATATCTTTTATATATGCGATTGACACGTCTGTTTGAGACCTAACACCTATTTTAACAATTTCAAACCTTAGATTAGGATCTCTAAGTCTGCGTCGAATAAGCGCTGTATTGAATACAATGGTTTCTACAAACGAGTCTCTCGAACCTCGTGTTACTTTTTCTATTGTTGATTCCGATGGCATTCGGGCCGGATAGGATCTTGCATCAAAAATTATCAGCTGTGTTTCACCATCAATAAAAAACAGCATTTCGCCTGATAATAGGCTGGTAACAGCATCATTTAAGTTTTCAACTAGTTTTACTTGAGAATGAGTTGCTCTAGTATAAAAAACTTTTTGCAATGTATTAATCGAAAGCTCATCAGTATTAAGTGTTAATATATCCTGAAATACATTTGTTAGAATGACATCATTTGTCATTCCGTTAATTGAAAATGATGCTGCCCTTTTGCGTCCTATTTTGTATTCTCGAAATACAATATCAAATGTTTCACCAACACCCAGAAGATCTTTCATATAATTTATATTTGTATCAATATCTTTGTCGACCTTAAGGTCTTCCGCCATAGCTAATGCCACTCCGTTTCAATATCTCTTCGATAGCTTTTCTTGTTACTGGTGCTCCTCTACCGATATCGTCTGCTTTGTCCATTTTTCCAATATCACCTACACCGACAATAATCGGAACATTGACCGTATTTAAAACATCTACAGTATCACCAGTAATTATCGGTTTTTTCGTATGTTCGCAATTCGTTTTTATATCGCCGTGCTTATCAACTGGAACGTCAACAAGATCTCCGCTGCAAGCAATACAAACATCGACAGGTACACCTATAATACCAGTAGTGTTAGACGCTACTGCAACCGCACCTAAAACTTCTATATCTGGATGATTAGCCACATATTCAAGGGCCATTTCCCCCTTACCTTTATCACTGCGACCTCTGTCATCAAACATGACCAACACAGGATCATGATGAGCAGTCTTGATTAACTTAACCATTTCTTTTCCACTTATCGGTGTAGGATTACCAGCCGAAGCCGAAATACATCTTAAACCAAGTGAAGCAGCTATATCTTCAACTGCATGCTGGGCTACTCTATCGCCGTCAGTAATTAAGATAACCCTTACTCTTTCTGGCAAAATCATCACCTCAAGATTTATTTGTACTGTTTTCTTCCCCAAGCAAGTTACTTATTTTATTAGCAATTTTTTCGCTTTCACTAATAACTTGTTTTAATTTTTTAAGACTGGCTTCCAATTCATTTGATAATTCATATTGAGCTTGCGCTAGCACCTGTGCTGCTGTTTTGGCAACAACAGTTGTCGGCTGTGAGCCTGTTGAGTCCCCTTTACTTGACGAAGAATCACTGCTTTTCTGGTTATTTTGCTGAGAATCAGAAGACTGCTGGGTGTTACCTTTTCCCTGCAGTAATTGACTAAACAAATCTT
This sequence comes from Dendrosporobacter sp. 1207_IL3150, assembly GCF_036763085.1. Classification (NCBI taxonomy): domain Bacteria; kingdom Bacillati; phylum Bacillota; class Negativicutes; order Selenomonadales; family Sporomusaceae; genus Dendrosporobacter; species Dendrosporobacter sp. 1207_IL3150. Next base: position 91,955 of record NZ_JBAIYU010000014.1, on the reverse strand, counting down.
GCAGCTCCTTATTTACTTTTTTACAGGAATCTTGCCCATTAGAGCTGTTTTGTCCTTGTTCTGACTGAGGGTTGGTATTTGCAGATAGTTGAGCACTTTGCTGCTGCCTTTGCTGTTGGTTACCTTGTTGTACCTCTGCATTATTTTGAGACTGTTGACCGTTTTCCCCGCCAGACTGGTTCATTTTTTGCAACTGTTGATTTATATTCTGGAGCAGATTAATAATTTCGTCATTCGGTTTTTGTTGCTGTTGATTTTGCAAAGTATCAGGACTAATTTCATTTGCCATTTCTAAGTCATAATTGATAGTTTTTGTTCGAGAGTCTGGTATGTTTGTTTTTATTTCTTCACTATAAGTAGGATTAAAACTATTACTTTCCCTGAAATTAATTGTTCTTCGCTGTAAACGCCGAGTCATAAGTGTCACCCTTTGTTATAAAATTGCCCCTATATTAAATAAGCAAGAAAACAATGCTAGCCTTAAATTGACTACTGCAAAAGGATTATTGAGTCTTGATCGCGGGTCAAATACCTTTCTAGTTTGTTCTAAGCCTACGCCGCCAGTAATAGAGCCAATAATGAAATTGGCTAGCGGACCACTAAAAGAGATAAGTAAGGTAGTCACGACACTAGTTGCTGTAACAGTCGCGCTACTGAATACTCCCGCCGCGGTCAGCATTTGAACATCGCTCTGTAAAAAAACGGCCATTGCTATCCTGCCAAATTCATGAATCACCATTGCAGCAATTCCATAATGAGGATACCTTAAACTTATAGCAATGGTTGTTATAATCAAACCTATAAAATCAATAGAAACCATCGAATATCCTCTACCCCTTGGGATTAAATATAACTGACATTGCAAAACCGAAAACTACTGCAGCCATTACTCCAGTTGCTGACGCGCGTAATGCTCCACTGAATATACCCCAGAAACCATACTTATCAACATCCTCAATAGTACCAACTACTAATGCGTGTCCGAAACCAGGCAAAGGTATTGTAGCTCCAGCACCACCAAGCTCAACTAGTGGCTGATACAAACCAAATCCGCTTAGTATTGCTCCTAACACGACGAATAAAACTAATACATGAGCAGGAGTCAATGGAGTTAAATCCATTAGTAATTGGCCAACAACACATATCAGCCCACCTATAATAAAAGCCATGAGATATGCCGTCATTATAACAACCTCCTTACATTTCAATCGCGACAGCGTGTGCAATACAAGGGATAGACTCTTTTTGCTGATAAGATGTTGGGCTATGAAGACTTCCTGTGCCAATGAGCAAAATTTTGTTTAGTTTTCCAGCCACTAGCATTTGATAAAGATAACCACAAAAAACAACTGCCGAACTTGCGCATCCGCTAGCACCAGCGTGAGCATCTTGGGATTCGCTATAAATCATACATCCACAGTCTTCGTAGTTGCTTGAAATATCAAGCCCTTTTTCTTGCATTAGCTGAATAACCATTGTTTTACCAACACTGCCCAAGTCGCCAGTAAAAATCATGTCATAATATGCTGGCTCCCTGCCAGTGTCTTGAATATGCTGCCAAAGCGTATCAACAGCTGCAGGTGCCATGGCGGGACCAAGTGCATTCGGATCTTTAATACCTAGATCGACTATTTTACCAACAGTCGCACAAGTAATTTTCGGACCTTGCCCAGTTGCTGATAATATTGCAGCCCCTGCACCGGTTACTGTCCACTGGGCAACAGGTGGACGCTGAACCCCAAGCTCTGTCGGAAATCGATATTGCCTTTCTGCCGCATCATGATGGCTGGAAGCTGCTCCCGCTACTTTATTTGCAAAGCCACCATCTATCATCATTGCTCCAACTAGCATGCTCAGTGCCATTGTTGAGCAGGCTCCATAGAGCCCTACAAATGGGCGGGACAATTCTCTTAAGGCAAAATGAGTGCTCATCAGCTGATTAAGTAAATCACCGGCAAAAACACAATCAATATCGGTAATTTCGGAGTTTTCTTTGTTCACCGCTGTCTTTATAACCTGCTCCAGCATATAGGACTCACACTTTTCCCAACTGCAGAGATTATTAAGATTATCTTCTATTAAATGGTCGAAATAGTTTCCTAATAAACCTTCTCCTTCCATTGGTCCACCGATATTAGCGGTGCTTGTGATAATCGGCGGATTAGCAAAAACTATACTTTGCTTACCTTGTTTTTTTTGCACAGTTCGTCCTCCTTCAAACTGCCAATCACTGACGCATCCAGTATATTAGCCCTACAATAAAAGCAGTTACCATTCCGTAAACCAGCACTGGGCCGGCAATAACGAACATCTTTGCACCTACTCCAAATACATATCCTTCTCTTTTAAACTCCATCGCTGGAGCAACAATAGAGTTTGCAAACCCAGTTATGGGAACAATTGACCCAGCACCAGCTTTTTTACCTAACTCATCATATATCCCCAAACCTGTAAAAAATGCCCCTAAGAAGACCATTACTGCCGATGTGGGAGCTGCGGCCTCTTTTTTAGACATCCCTATCGAGATAAAGTAATCCATTATAAACTGCCCTACTACGCAAATTAGGCCGCCGACAACAAAGGCCCATGCGATATTCTTTAATAAAGGCGGTTTTGGTTGTACTTTGCTTAGTTTTTGTGCATAGGCTTGCTGTGCCTGCTGCTTATTTATGTCATTTGGCATTTTTTCACCTCCTATAATATTTTGACCCTACCTTGAAAAATTAATGCACGACTCTAGATACAGAGCCATCTAAACATGTTATGTTTAATTAGGTTTGTCTTCAATAGCAAAAAAGAGTGCCTTTATGGCACTCTTTCAGAGCGAAAAATTAATGAACTTGAAAAGCTACTTTAACATCTGCCTTATACTCGGCAATTCGGCCATTATCAATATTAGCAGTAAAATTAGTTACTTCAACACCCATAATGTCGTCTATAGTTTTTGCTGCCTCCGTAACTGCGTTATCTACTGCATCTGTCCAATTATGGCGTGATGTTCCAACTAATTCAATAACTTTTACTACCATTTAAAATCCTCCTTTAATTTGTAGAATTCAAATTTAGTTTGTCTAGAACATTAATATTTATACTAAAGTCGTTTTAATAAACTCAATATCGATTAAGTATACTTGTTTTGCACGTATTGGTGATTTTTTCGGGAAATCTCCCCACAAATACAGCCAAGCAAAAGTACTTCCCGTAACAACGAGACATAGCATACAAATTATCACTATTATTTTTCTTTTCATAAGTCTCACCTCATAAGTATAGTATTTCCGCCAAATAAAAAAAATAGACCTCAATTACGAGGTCTTTAAAAACTCTTTAATAAATTTTAAAGCTGCCTTTTCAATCCTAGATATTTGTACCTGAGATAATCCAATTATTTGGGCGATTTCCGACTGTGTTTTATCCTCAAAAAATCTTAATTCAATTACCGTACGCTCTTTTACTGGAAGCCTCGATAGCACTTCTTTTAAAGCTAGTTTCTCAAAATAAGCATTATCTTGACCGTCACTACATTTAATCTGATCTAAAAGCAGTACTTGATCACCACTGTCGTGAAATGCATGTTCATATAACGATGCTGGCGGCTGAATAGCTTCTAGAGCAGCCACAATTTCCTGCGGTGCTAAAGACAATTCTTTAGATATTTCGTTAATTGTAGGTTCACGACCTAGTGTTCCATGTAATTTCTCTTGGATCTTATGCACTTTATAAGCTAGTTCTTTAACTGGACGACTGACTTTTATGGGATTATCATCTCTCATAAATCGTCTTATTTCACCAATAATCATCGGAACAGCATATGTAGAAAATTTCACACTGAAACTTAAGTCAAATCGGTCAATTGCTTTAACCAAACCGATACAGCCAATTTGAAATAAATCATCCCATTCGTATCCTCTATTAGTAAAACGATGAACAATACTTCTTACAAGATTTAGATTGTTTTCTAAAATATGTTCCTTCGCCCACTGATCTCCAGCCTGTGCCTTTAAGATTAATTTCCGTAATTCTTCATCTCCAAGCATGGTTATCCCACCTAGTGTGCAGTGTTAGACTGGATTTTTTTTGCCATCTTAACAGTTGTACCCTTGTTTGGCTCTGACCTAATGTCCAGTTCATCCATAAACGACTCCATAAAAACAAAACCTAAGCCCATTCTTTCTGGATCGCTCGAATATGAAGGCTGGCGAGCCAAAGTTATATCATCAATTCCTCTGCCATAATCACTTATGATATATTCTATTTTGTCATCATAGAGATTCATAATAAATTCTATTACACCATCTTGATTACCATAGCCATGGATCACAGAGTTAGATATTGCTTCCGATACGGCGACTTTAATTTCCTCTATTTCGTTTAGTGTTAAATCAAGCTGAGCAGCAAACGCTGCCGCAGTCACCCTGGCAATACCCACATTTTCGCTAAGGCTCTGGATAGACATTTTAACATGATTTTTTATTGCCATGATGTCCTCCTTATAAACTCTCTAAGGCTTGATTTTCAGATTCATATAATTTCATAATTCTAAACAATCCTGATAATTCAAAGATTTTAGCAACTTGCGACTGAACATTGGTAGCAGAAACTTTCCCGCCATTATTGCTGATTCTTTTATAACGACCTAATATAACACCAAGTCCAGAACTATCAATAAATGAAACGCCTTCTAAATTTAAAATAAGATTTTTTGCACCGCACGAATCTAGCGCATCATCCACTCTTTGTCTAAATTCATCGGCAACATGCATATCTAATTCACCTTCAACTCGAACTATTAAAACACCTTGTCGCAACAAAGTGGATATATTCATGTTATTCCTCCCTTTCTATTCTCTAATAGAGATATTCGCTTTCAGGAAAATTTTTCCTGCAAGTTTACAAAAAAAAGCGGGAATAACTCCCGCTTTTGTATTAATTACTAATGTTAAATAAATTTGCTATCATATCCTGAAATATTTTGAAGAATCCTGCTTTTTCTACCGTTTTTTCGGCAATCAAGTCAACTTTTCCTAGTTCTTTGCCATCTTTTAAGACGATAAGTTCACCGTATTTTTGTCCTTGTTGGATAGGCGCACTTACTGTCGGCTCAGCCACTATTTTCTTTTGCAAATTTTTTCCTTGTCCTTTTGCAATTAATAAATTTAAATCTTCTGAAGCAACCAGCTGAACCTCTTTTTCAGTACCTTTATTTACTTTTAATCTCTCTACTACAGCGCCGGCTTCTACAATTGGTATAGCAGAAAAATTAGCAAAACCCCAATCCAAAAGTTTCATACTTTCTCTTAAATGCGAACGAGGTTCTGGAGTTGCAAAAACTACAGAAATTAATCTTAGTCCATCTCTTTTTGCTGTGCCAGCAAAGCAATATTTTGCTTCTTCAGTCCAGCCAGTTTTTAGTCCATCAGCGCCTTTATACCACCATAAAAGTTTATTGGTATTAACCAGCCAGTTTTTCCCACCACGCAACCAGTACTCTTTGATGCTGCATAATTCCATATATAGAGGGTGACGGACAGCTTCTTTTACAATTAATGCAGTATCATAGGCACTCATATAGTGATCTGAAATAGGTAATCCGTTAACATTTGCAAAATGAGTATCGTTTAAGCCCAAAGCTTGGGCCCGCTTATTCATTGCGTCTACTGCTGCCTGTTCATTGCCATAGATATGTTCCATAACGGAGAATGCGGCATCGTTTGCGCTTACTACTGCCAAAGCAATGAGCATTTCATGCATAGTCATTGACTCGCCAGGTTCTAGCCAAATCTGAGAACCACCTTGTTTCCAAGCTCCTTCTGAGGTAGTAACAGTATCTGTAAGCTTTACTTTACCTTGTTCAACTGCCTCCACGGCTAACAATAGTGTCATAGCTTTGGTAACACTCGCTGGTGGTAATCTTTTGTGAGAGTCTTTTTCATAAAGCACGGTTCCGTTGGCATCCATTAGTATTGCTGATTCTGCTGTTGTATCAAGCTGTGCTGCAGATCTTTTCGGTTCAGCTGCAAAAGTTATTGAGCCAAGGATATTAACTACAAGAAACACGAAAGCAACTACTAGACATAACCTTCTTGGATGCAATCGGCGCATAACATTAACACTCCTTTCATTTGCATACATTAGTTTGTTTTAGGTTAACCAACTTGAAAACTGCATACACTGGAAAATACAACAAAGATCAGCTCGAAAGCTGATCTTTACGTTTTATAGGCAATTATAATTTTTGGAAACCATATTTATCGACTAATCCCAAAATTAGCTGCGGTTTTACCGGCTTAGTATTTCCTATTGTTATAGCCTGAATTATCATATTTCGCGCAACTTCCATCTTTTCTTTATTATTAGAATGAATAGTTGCTAATACATCATTTGCACTAATGTAATCACCAATACAACAACGCATGGTCATACCAGCAGCTAAATCAATTTCTTGACCCTTATATTCACGCCCGGCACCTAATATGGTTGCTATCGAACCGATTTTTGCAACATCAATTTTTTGTACAAATCCTAAATGATTACTTTTAACGTCTTCTTCATATTTGGCTTGTGGAAGCAAGCTCTTATTTTTAATAATATTAGGATCGCCACCTTGCGCCGAAATAAATTCGCCAAATTTTTGCAAGGCTTCTCCGTTTCCAAGAAGTTTTTCTAATTCAGCATAACCTTCGCTCTCATTCGATGCTAAATTTGCCATATGAAGCATATGAGCTCCTAAGGTTAGGCATAAATGCCGCAAAGAATCTTTGCCTCGCCCTGATAATACATCTATAGCCTCAGTTATCTCGATACTGTTTCCAATAGCAAAACCAAGCGGTTCATCCATACTAGTCAATACAGCTCTGGTTTCCCGGCCGACAATATCGCCTATTTTGACCATGGTTTCGGCTAATAAAATTGCGCTATCTAGGTCTTTCATGAAAGCACCACTACCCACTTTAACATCTAGGAGTATTTTATCCGCCCCCGCGGCAATTTTCTTACTCATAATAGACGAAGCGATTAAAGGAATGCTTTCTACCGTAGCAGTTACATCTCGCAGTGCGTAAATTTTCCCGTCAGCAGGGGCAATATCATTGCTTTGACTACAAAGAGCCAAATTATGTTTCCTGACATTTGCAATAAATTCTTCATAAGGAAGTGAAGTCCTGAAACCAGGAATAGACTCAAGTTTATCAATAGTTCCACCAGTAAATCCCAATCCACGTCCTGACATTTTAGCTACCGGAACACCCGCCGAAGCAGCTAGCGGAGCTAAGATTAGTGTTGTCGTGTCTGCTACTCCACCAGTACTATGTTTGTCAACTTTTATACCAGAAATATCACTTAAATCTAACTTTTTGCCTGACTCCGCCATGGCTAAAGTCATCTCAGCCGTTTCTTCGTATGTCATACCATTTATGCACACTGCCATTAAAAAGGCCGCCATCTGATAGTCAGGAATTAAATCACCAGTATACTCTCTGATAACTTGTCTTATCTCTTGACTGCTGAGATTTTGTTTATTACGCTTTTGCGCAATTATATCAAGCATTCTCATTGACTGTTCCCCTTATGATATCAGGCAAAAAACTAGTTCCATACGCAAGCTTTTGTTGACTAAAGTTTTGAGCTACAGTTGCTGCAACATCTGCAAAAGTAGAACGTATACCAAGGTTAGTAATACTTGTTTTTTTGCCGTAAACTAAAAGTGGTACATATTCTCTAGTGTGGTCTGTTCCAGGAGTTGTTGGATCACAACCATGATCGGCGGTTATAATCAGTAAATCGTCTTGTTTAAGTTCCTGAAGCAGACGAGCTAGATCTTCGTCAAACTTTTCTAACGCTTTAGCGTAGCCAGCCGCATCATTTCTATGCCCATATTTACTGTCAAAGTCTACAAGATTTGCTAATATTAAATCACTTTCTGTATCTTCTTTTACTAAGCCTACTAGTACTTCCATTCCATGATCGTTGGAAATTGTTGATATAGACCTGGTTATACCGCGATTTGCAAAAATATCCGATATTTTACCAACCCCAGTTACTGAAAACCCGGCTGCTTTCATAATATCTAAGACCGTATTCTCAGGTGGAGTAAGACTATAATCATGGCGATTTGATGTACGAACAAAATTGCCAGGTATTCCGATAAATGGACGAGCAATAATTCTACCTACGGCATGTTCTCCTATACATACTTTCTCACGAGCTATCTTGCACATTTCATATAATTCGGTTAATGGTATTATCTCTTCATGGGCGGCAATCTGAAAAACACTATCGGCAGAAGTATAGACAATCGGATACCCTGTCGACATGTGTTGTTCACCAAGCTCCTCAAGAATTTCTGTACCAGAAGCAACCTTATTTCCAAGAATTTTTCTTCCTATAAGATTGCTGAATTTATTAATAATGTCATCTGGAAAACCTTTAGGGTAAACTGGAAAAGAAGTAAATGTCGGGCATCCTCCTAATTCCCAATGACCGCTCGTCGTATCTTTCCCCTTAGATATTTCTGCCATTTTGCCAAAGCTAGCTATCGGGGTTTGGATATTTCTCACACCGGCAATTTCAGCTATGCTGCCTAATCCCATTTTTTCTAAATTAGGCAAGAAAAGCCCGCCTTGTGAGCGAGCAATATTAGCCAAAGTATTCACGCCGCTGTCACCGTAATCAGCAGCATCAGGCGCAGCGCCAATACCAACACTATCTAGTATTAAAATAATAACTCGTTTAAACAACGCTTATTACTCCCTTGTTAAAAATTAATAATGAAAAGACGGCTTGTGCCGATCCTTAGCGATAGCGCAAGTCGATACTTACCACTTATTCTGCATTTAAGAAAGTTATACTGAGGATAAAATTATTATGCACGTGGATGAGCTTTATCATACACTTCTTTCAAGCGGTTTTTAGTGACATGAGTATATATTTGAGTCGTAGAAATATCAGCATGACCCAGCATTTCTTGTACTGATCTTAAATCCGCACCATTTTCCAATAAATGGGTTGCAAAGGAATGCCGTAATGTGTGAGGCGTAATCTCTTTAGTAATATTTGCTTCCTGTGCATACTTCTTTATTATTTTCCAGAAACCTTGGCGGGTAAGACGATTGCCATGATGATTAACAAATAGTGCCGGTTCTTCATATGTACGCACTAATTTAGGTCTGCCTTTACTAATAAAATCCTGAACACAGCGCGCAGCAATAGAACCTAGCGGAACTATTCGTTCCTTTGAACCCTTTCCATAACACTTGATATATCCCATATCAAGATTAACATCGGATATATTTAAAGAAATTAGTTCAGAAACCCTTATTCCAGTAGCGTAAAGCAGCTCAAGCATGGCTTTATCACGCAAACCTGTAGGTAAAAGAACATTAGGCTGTTTGAGTAATTCTTCCACCTCTGTGATCGCAAGTATCCGGGGAAGTTTCTTTTCAAGCTTTGGTGATTCTAGATTAGCTGCTGGATCTTTATCTATATAGCGCTCGCGCACTAAGTATTGATAAAATGATTTAATAGCTGCTAGATTCCGGGAGATTGTAGAAACGGCACGACCTTTTGACTGAAGATTACTTAAATAGCCTAGGATGGTGTTGCGATTAGAATCTTTAAGTATTTCCATTTTGCCGCTCTGCAGGTAAGTTTCAAATTGACGTAAATCTCTTCCATAAGACTCAAGAGTATTTTGCGCTAAGCCGCGTTCAACCGCAAGATAGTTAATAAACTCATTAACATAACCTTCCATCTCTTTACCACCCTTTTTTCCGGATTTCCGGTCCTTATAGCCTAAGCTTTACATTGAAGCTATTCCACATAAAATCTATATTTCCTTTATTTAACTGTCAAAATATACTATTAATTTACCTTTTTTGTAATTTAGACCTTCTTAATTATACTATCCATAACTCGCAGTGGTTTTTCCAAATATTCGGGCTTAATTTTAGGTTCCATATTATTAATGATCCATAATTGACTCAGGAGTTTGGGTAGAATGTAGAAGAGAAAAACAGCTAATATAATTATTCGCAAACAGATCCTGACTTTTTTTATGAAACTACTCCATGGAAAAACAACTACCATTCCCCCACCTCACTTTCAACTGCTTAACTTAATATCATAATTATTCGGTTTGCAGCAATTTTATTCATGCTGATTATGAAAATTGTACTAAGACATAAGAATAAATATCTTACTTTATTATTATGGTTCTGAAAAAGCTGGTCGGACGTTTGTGCCCAAAAAGTGATGATAATCTAAACTCAAAGTCAATAAAATATAAGTGCACCTCAATGTTTAGACCACTCTAACATTGAGGTGCACTTTGCATTATTTTCATTTCATAACAGAATACCCGCAACAAGTTTCATAAAAACTGGAGACACATAGACTTCAATAACTGCTGCTATAACCATAACAACCATCATAGTTATACATATACCAGTGTATATAAGTGATTCAGAAAATATATTACTTCTGCCATTTGTTTTTCGTCTTATAAGTTTTAAAGAAAATGCAATTGCCGATACTCCTGTTATCACAATAGCTGGGACGGCTAAAAAATTATGCGGCAGCACCGATGCTAATGCAAACAGCAGTCCTTTCATAACGTACTCATTTACAAGGAACCCAACAGTAAATCCGATTATAAAACCCCTTGTAAAAACCATAAACAAAACAAATGGAATTCCTATAACAGTGAACCCTAATATAAACATTAACACTATTGTTTTAACATTGTTTATTATCACGGTGCCTAACATATTAGAAATATCCCCAACACCGTCGGTTCCTTTTGTTAAACCGTTAAATAGAATTCTTAAATAACTTATCAGTTCTGTTTTCTGCTCATCTGGAAGGGTTTTAACGGCAAGCGCTCCAACCACTATCCCGACAATAAAAATTAATATTATAAAAAAATAGGCAACTATATTTGATTTTAAGTAATCGCCCAAACCTTGTCGAAAATAGCCTAACATTCGCGCTCCTCCCTGCTCATGACCTGTTACAATCTATGCAGGGCTGAGAGCCTTTAGACCAATTTGTCCTATATTAAGTTTTTGAAAATGCGACCGTATATTCCACCGCCTCCGTCAATTATATTTGCCTGTCCAGTACGCGCAGTTTCAATTTCTTTTGCTAACCGCTCACCGATAGCTGAAATCAGCTGATTAAAGGTTACTCTGTGTAATATATTGATTTCTGTGCCAAATTCGTGTAATAATTTTTCTATTGTTTTTTTGCCGATACCAGGCAAAAATTCAAGCGGAATTTGATAAATATAGGGGGCACGATATTGGGGTTGATTTATCAACCCTTTGAAGGCTATTTCATCGATTCTATCCTTTACACCTTTAATATATTTACTTTTTCCGCAATGGTAACAAGATGATATGGAAATAGCTTCTTCTGGTCTTGCTGTTCCACAATAAGCGCAGAAAGTTCGATAATATTTACCTAAACGAGGATTTAATCCATAGTTCACTGAAATTTGCCTGCCTTCTTTACGAAGACATGCTTTGTAAAATTCGGTATAGTTTGAATCTGCTACAGAGATAACATTATATTCTCTAGCGATTTTTTCTAAAGAGTGAGCATCTGAATTCGAGAGAAAGCTAAATTGATCTAATCCCGCAATTCGATCACCCATCACACTGTCAGCACTCAATCCCAGCTCTACTGCCGTAATTTTATCTATCTGATTATCTGTTAATATTTGTTCAAGAGAATCACAACAGACACCAAAAAGACTCTTATGTGGCGTAAATATATGTGCTGGTATTATCATTGCTTCATGCTCACTAGCTATATTAATTAAATCACCAAGAGTCATATGTGCATTCTGGGAGCTTAAATTAATATTTTTAATATGCCTAGACATACGCACACAAAACTCTCTCATTTCAGAAATGCTTGGAAGAAATATTAAACTATGGGCCTGTCCACCGTTTACTTCAGTTGTTTCAATTTCTGCGCCTAAGAGTACCGTAAGAATACCTTTGTATCTATAACCTCCACCGCTTAGAAGCAAAAGCAGTCCTTTTGCTTCTAAGCGTTCTAAATCTTCAAGAACTAATGGCGATAACGCGTCGACAACTCCAATTAAATCTAAACCTTTTCTATGAATTGATTCATTAAAAATATTCCGAATTGTTAGTCGCCTGGATGTTGGAATCTTTACCCATTGCCCTTGCTCACTTATCCCTACGTGTATGTGTAAGTCAGCGAAAATTCTTTTCATTTTAAAAACCGGCTAACAGTAGACCTAGTAATGATTTGGCGTCAGATATTTCCCCAGATTTTATCAGTGTTCTTATTTGTTCTTTTGTAAATACTTCTACGTCAATAAACTCATCTTCATCGGGGCACTGCTCTGCTAAAATTAACTCTTCCGCTACATATAAGTGAATTACTTCGTTAGTAAAACCGGGAGTTGTAAGGATTGAGGATAAACGTCTCAGTTTATTTGCTTTATAACCAGTCTCTTCTTCTAATTCCCTTTTTGCACAATCATCAGGTTCTTCACCCTTATCTAACTTGCCAGCTGGAATTTCAAGTGTAACTCTACCAACAGGATATCGGAACTGGCGCACTAATAATATTGAGCCATCATTTAGAATTGGAACAACCGCTACCGCACCTGGGTGCTCAATTAGTTCCCGAGTTGCCTCCTTACCATTTGGTAGTTTTACCGTATCACGACGGACTGTAAGAAGTTTGCCGTTAAATATTTCCTCAGACCTAATAAATTTTTCTTCTAATTTATTCACAAAAATACCTCCTGGTATACTTTACCTAAACATTTCATATATTATTTGCAGGGAGGGATATCCATGCAAATAATAATAATGCATCATAGCATGCATATTACAGGTAAAGCTAAAGATGTTTGTCGCTATCTTCGCGAAGCACAAAAAAGATATCTTACTGTTAAAGAATTGATAAGCTCCAAATTAAATTAGTTTTCAATATTGCAAACTCATACTAAACATTAATAACATACAGAGTTTATCAGTATTTTATTCAGCCTCATCGAAAAAACTCCTGCCATAATTTGCTTCGTCGTAAAAACTGCTATCATGCGCAATACATTAGAATCAGGTAAAAACAAAAACCGCCCAGCTAAAATATAATAGCTTGGACGGTTTTTTGCTATGCGCGCATTTCCATTCTCAATTTATCAGCAATCATTGCCATAAACTCAGAGTTAGTAGGTTTCCCTTTTTCAAGTTTAATTGTATATCCAAAAATGCGATTTATCATTTCCATATTGCCTCGACCCCAAGCCACTTCAATCGCATGGCGGATTGCTCTTTCTACCCGGCTAGGTGTAGTAGAATACTTTTCGGCAATCATTGGATAAAGCACCTTAGTGACAGCACCTAAAAGTTCGATTTCAGTGATAATCATCATAATAGCATCTCTTAGGTATTGATATCCTTTGATATGGGCGGGAATACCAATTTCTCTGATTATATTTGTAACTTCAATATCTATCGGACGAGCCTTTAACGCCTGGGCAACAACAGGTCGTTGAGAGGTAATCGTACTTGCAAGCTGTCTAATGCGGCTGCTAATGACGTCCATATTAAATGGTTTTAGAATATAATAGTCTGCACCAAGTTCTACGACTCTCTGAGTTATGCTTTCTTGACCGAAAGCTGTAAGCATAATTATTTTAGGGCGTCTGCCACTAGATGTATTAACACGTTCTAAGACCCCTATTCCATCAAGATGAGGCATAATAATATCTAAAATAACTACATCGGGTTTTTTTTCTTCGATAATTGTTAATATTTCTTCGCCGTTGTAGGCTACCCCGATCAAGTCAATGTCAGGTTGCTGCGTTAGATATTCTTGAATAATGCTTACAAATTCTCGATTATCATCAGCAATTGCTACTCTAATTTTTTCTTTAACCACGATTATATCCTCTCCTTGCGCTTTCTAAAGCTTTATGAAAATAGAATTCGACAAAACTGCGTCATTTCCTTCCTTGTTTGGAAATAAAATCCAAATTATCCTATTTATTTTGTCGACAAAATTTCTAATGAATTTACATTTCTTTCAAAACGCAAGTAAGCTGTTTGTTTATTTATGCATGCTTGTAGCGATCATGTAATTCAGCAATTTTACCATCATTAAAATTCGTCTGTTCACTCAAATAACCAGTTATTCTGCGAATTCTTTTGATTGGCGATTTTTCAAAGGATTTTACAATAATCTCTTCATTGTCTAGAGTAAGATGAATTTCGGCAATTTCTTTCCCTTTAGCATGCCATAACACTTTTTCTTCAATTAAAATTGAATTTATTTCTTCTTCAGTAATACCATCCTGTGCAATGATTTTAATATTGTCAATAATCATCTGTCTCTCTCCCCTTATTATTTTTCTAAATACAAGATGTTGGTTCTTGTACCATTTTTTATACATCAATTATACAATATATAGAAGATTTATTGAATAGGGTTTGTCCATTTATTTTGTATTTTTAATAATAGTTATCTATAGATAATTATAAAAAATAAAAAAAGCAACCTTTTAAGCTGCTCTTTTTATATTACTTATGCGATTTTTGGAAAAGTATAATGAGTAAAAAGTCGGTTACTTGTTTGCCTTTCTTTTTTAGGTATTATCCCGCTTTCCATTAGCATCCAGTCAATAAAACATCCATAGCCTTTAGTTGGATCATGTACAAATACGTGAGTTACTGCACCAACAATCTTACCATTCTGGATTATCGGACTGCCACTCATTCCCTGAACAATACCACCAGTCATTTCTAAAAGACGAGGATCGGTCACTTTTATAACTAATCCTTTGCCCTCAGGATAATCCTGGAGATTTATTTTTTGTATCTCAATCGAAAATCTTTCAATATTTTGACCTTCTACTACTGTTAGCATTTCAGCATAACCTATCTGGATCTGATTCATTGATGCAACCGGAATAGCTTCTTGATATAAATCATTTTGTAAATTGTTATTTAGATTTCCGTATATACCGAATTGAGTATTCTTTTGAATATTTCCTAGTAGTTGATCTTCTTCAATAAATACGCCAATTTTTTCACCTGGCTGACCGCGTTTTCCATGCTGAATTCCAGATACAGTTGCTGGAACAATCTTGCCTTTTTCGCAATCGATCGGCTGGTTTGTATCACTATCAGTAATTACATGACCTAGCGCACCGTAAGCGTGTGAGTTTGGTTCATAGAAAGTTAATGTACCAACTCCAGCAGCGCTGTCTCTTACAAATAATCCAATTCGGTATCGTTTGGTATCATTACATAAAACCGGATTCACATTTAGGGTTAATTGCTCACTACCTCGTTTAATTAGGAACTTAAGCGACTTTTCAGTTTGTCCACTTGAATCAATAATTTCAGCAACTTGATTATCACTTTGTACTGCGATATCGTTTATGCTGAGAATTATATCGCCAACGTTAATGCCAGCATCTTTCGCAGGAGTTATAAATTGACCATCACTCGCTAATACTGGTGAATTTCCTACAACAATGACACCATGCGAATGGAGGACAACACCAATAGAATGACCGCCAGGTACTAACTTCAGCTGAGGCAAAACATCAACTTGAACGGTTCTAATGGGTATTAATCCGAGAAGTTTAAACTCAACCGTTCCACGACCTAATTTTACTGATTCTAAAAATACTGGTCGAGATATTGCATATCCATTTGATGGAGACTTAATGCGAATGCTGTCACCTAGATCTTGACTTACGGTAACCGTTAAGGGATAGTTTACCGTGAATAATGCAGTCTCTCCTTGAATTATTCTCATATTTGGCGGGAGACCGTAAATGTTACGAAACTGTGGCGAAATCGAGAAAGCAACAATTAGTACAGCAATACACATTCCAACAACGGAACGCCATTTACTACGTAACATATTTTGCCATCACTCCCTGTAACATTATCCTAGAAAACGATAAAAACTTTTAACTCTAAATTAAAGATTCCCGAATTTTTCGGTGATTATTCCGGAAATCAATGCATAAAAAGCCTTAGAAGCTTGCTAGCATTGAATTAATCAACAAATAAAGCGTAAGCTCGCGCTTACGCTTTATTTTTCCATTTTTCTTTTAATTCTCGTGCAGCATTTAACATTTGGGCTGAATTGTCCTTCGCAACTTGTGTTACATTGCCTGAGACCATGCGAGCTAATTCGGTAATTTGTTCATTCTCATTTAAAGTTTTAATCTTCGTTAAAGTTTTTTCTTCTTCGATATGTTTTTCTATATAGATATGAACATCAGCCATAGCGGCAATTTGTGGTAAATGCGTTATGCAAAGCACTTGTTTATACGCTGCTACCATGGCAATACGTTCTGCTACCATTTGAGCTGTTTTGCCGCCAATACCAGTGTCTATTTCATCAAAAACCATCGTGCTTACGTTATCATGTCTAGCATTAACTGCTTTAATAGCTAAAGCTAAGCGCGAAAGTTCTCCTCCTGACGCCACCTTCTGAATAGCCTTAGGTTCTTCACCAGGGTTTGCAGAAAACAGGACTTCAATATCATCAAATCCATTAGGAGTATATTTTTCTAATCTTTTGATATTGAAATATAACCTTGCCTTCGGCATACCTAGATGTATCAAGTGATTTTGTATTTCTTCAGCAATCTTCTCTGAATTTGCTTCTCTCATCGTTGAAATTTCTTGTGCTAATTGGAGCATGGATTTCTCAAGCAGCTTTTTTTTGTTGCTCATGTCAGCTATTATTTCATCATAGCTGATAAGTTCAGAAAGTTCCTGTAATGCTTGATCATAATAATCTAATATGTCTTTAGTTGTAGGACCATATTTTTTGCTGAGTTTGTAAATTAAATCCAGACGCTCTTGCAATTGTGCCAATTGATGTGAATTAAACTCAAGATTATCGCTGAAATCTCGAATATCACGACTGCATTCTTCTAGCTGAAATAAGGCTTCGATTACAATTTTTAATTGAGGCTGAAACTCAGGATTGTACCGAACAGCTATCTCTAATTCACGCTTAGCATCAGCTAAACCTGTTAATACACCAACATAACCCTTACTATTATTATTTAAATATGTGTATGCCTTATTTAATGAATTTACAATTTTCTCCGAATTAGCAAGTATTTTAACCTCTTGTTCTAATTCGATTTCTTCGTCTTGTTTTAGACAAGCAGCAGCAATTTCTTCTGTCTGCCATTTCATCATATCTAGACGTTGATTTCTTTCGCGTGATTGACTTTCCTTTTTGGATAATTCTTGTCCAATTTTCAGCCACTCATGGTAGACATCTCGATAAGACTGAAGTTTTTCTCTGATATTTTTGCTGTAAGAATCTAGTATATCGAAATGTGTTTCTGAACGCAACAGTGATTGGTTCTCATGCTGACCGTGCATATCAACCAGACACTCTCCTAGCTGACGCAAAAAAGCCAGCGTTATATGACACCCGTTTATCGTTATAGTATTTTTACCATTACGCGACAAACGGCGACTCAATATAAGCGTACCATCTTCTTCTGGTGTGACATCCTGCTCAGCTAAAAGAGTTATGACCGAGTTATTGCCCGTAATATCAAAAACAGCTTCAACACGCAAAGCATCGGTATCTTTTCTGATATAATCCACCGACGCCCGACTACCTAAGATCACGCTAAACGCATCAATTAGGATTGATTTGCCAGCTCCAGTTTCACCAGTAAGTATATTCAGCCCATCAGTGAAGCTTATATCAGCGTATTCGATTAACGCAAAATTAGAAACTGTCAACGTTTTTAGCACACAACTTCTCTCCCAGTCTAGTGTATTAATGCTTGAAATTTGGCTATTACACGTTCTGCCGCATCAGTAGGCTTAACTACTACTAGAATGTTATCATCACCAGCTACAGTACCGATAATTTCGGGCCATTTTGCATAATCAATTGTTGAGGCTACTGCTTGCGCAGTGCCAGGCAATGTTTTAATTACTACGATATTTTCACTTGAATCTAAGCCAAGCACGGAATCCTGGAACATTCTTTCCATACGCGACTGTGAAAATACTACATTCTTTTCCATTGGAAATGCATACCTATAGCGTCCGTCACCAGTAGGCACCTTAATTAACATTAGTTCTTTAATATCCCGTGATACAGTAGCCTGTGTAACTTCAATACTCTTTTTACGTAATGCTTCGGCTAATTCTTCCTGAGTCTCAATTACATTATGTTCTATAATTTCTCTAATATTAGTATGCCGTACAGCCTTCACGCGCTTCACTCCTCACTTTTTCAATTAGATAAAGCACAGGGGGGCTTTTTACGTGATTTATCATTTCCCAGCAGCCCACAGTGTATATACTTGACGGCAGATCAGATAGATACTGCCTTAGTACAGTGTGTTCTTCAAATCCAGCTGAATGTCCTGGGTAAGCAATAATAGAAACCATACCTCCCAACGCTAGCCTTTCAACCACCTGTTTCATGGCAGTCATAGTAGATGTAGTATTTGTGGTAAACTCGTGATTACCACCAGGTAAATAACCTAGGTTAAATACTGCAGCGTCTATTGGAGCCTTGATATAATTTGATAAATTAGCGTGATTATCTAAAATTAACCGAACTTTGTAGTCTAACCTGTGTTTCTTTAACAGAATTTCTGTATTATGTATTGCTTCTTGCTGGATATCGAACGAAAAAACAACTGCATCTTCGCAAGAATTCTTTGCAAGAAATAGCGTATCCTTACCATTTCCGGCTGTAGCATCAACAATATTCAAAGCAGTTGAAAGCCTGAACTGCATAAGACTGTGTGCAATATTAACTACGCTGCATTTTTGCAAGTTTATTCTCCCCGCCATAATTTTGTCCGTAGCGTCTCATAATAGCTCTTATCCTCAAACTTAATAAACTTAGCGGCGTACGGTGTTCGCTTAATGATAACTTCATCCCCTGGCAAAAGTTCGTGAACTATTTGTCCATCAATAGTAAGAACTATATCAGTCTGGGTCTCAACTGTGTTTATTCTTACTTCTTCTTCACTGGATATAATAAGCGATCTAGCGTTTAGGGTGTGGGGACATATTGGAGTAATAAGCACTACCTTTAAATTTGGATTAATTATAGGCCCACCGGCAGATAGTGAGTAACCAGTCGACCCAGTTGAAGTTGCAATTATTAGACCGTCTGCTTGGTAGTTTGCCGTAAATATACCGTCAATAAATAACTTCAATCGCAGCATTCGCGAGAAGCCGCCTTTAGTAATCACAACATCGTTAAGCGCTGCTGATATTTCCTTGGTGGTATTATCTCGTTTAATAACGGCATCAAGCATCAGCCGTTCCTCTACTTCATAGTCACCGCGAAGTATCTTAGCAAGTTTGGTACTCAACTCAGAAACCTCAACTTCTGCGAGAAAACCTAGTCTGCCCATATTTATCCCACATATTGGGATGCCAGCCTCAGCTATCTTTCTTGCGGTACTTAACAGAGTTCCATCTCCGCCTATAGTTATAGCTAAATCAATCTGCCTGATAATTTCCTCTCGCGATGCTGAATACTCATTGTAACCAAGTTCTTGTGCCGATTTTTCCGGGATTAATATCTTAATTTCTTCATCTTTTAGTGTTTCAATAATATTATTCAATACAACATCAACATTTTGTTTGCTTGAATTAGGAAAGATACCAATTATTCTCACGGCATTACCCTCCAAATCTGCCCTGCAGACTACAGTAAACAGCTCACCACTACAATACTATTCTGGTACTATAAACCCGTATGTGCTTCCCCTACGATTTGTTCAATAAATTGCTCATTTATAATATCGTCGACAACCGAGTTCGTCAGATAAGCTAGATATTCAATATTACCTTCAGGACCTTTGATAGGAGAATAACTAAGTTTCAATGGAGTAAGTTCAAGCTTACGACAGCTTGCAAGCACCTTCATAATAACTTCCTTATGGACTAACGGGTCCCTGACAACCCCTTTTTTACCAACCTTTTCACGTCCTGCTTCAAATTGGGGCTTAATTAATGCCACAATTTCACCGCCAGCTTTCAGCAGCCTTTTAACAGAAGGAAGTACTTTATCCAACGAAATGAATGCTACATCAATACAAGCAAAATCTATCGGAACCCCAATATCCTCTGGCGTAACATTGCGAATGTTTGTTCTCTCCATGTTGACTACACGACTGTCAGTTCTAAGTGACCAAGCCAATTGACCGTATCCTACGTCAACCGCATATACGCGTACAGCTCCATTCTTAAGGGCACAGTCAGTAAATCCACCTGTGGACGCGCCTATATCGGCTACTATTTTACCATCTAAAATAAGTTCAAAGGCATCAATTGCTTTTGCTAATTTTAACCCGCCGCGGCTTACGTATCCAATACTGTCGCCTGAAACGGTTATATTAGCCGCAGCCGGCACCATTGTTCCTGCTTTATCAATTTTTTGTCCATCAACAAATACTAAGCCGGCCATTATACAGGCCTTAGCCCTTTCTCTGCTAGGTACAAGTTTTTTTTCAACGAGTAAAACATCTAAACGTTCTTTTTTCACGATTATCACCGTGCCCCATACTGCTTCATATATGTACGTACTGAATTAGCTATTCCTTCAGCATTTAATTCGTATTTTGCAAGCAGCTGATTTCTTGTGCCATGTTCAATAAACTTGTCAGGTATTCCAAGCCTTAATACTTTAACCCAATTCATATTGCTCGAATTAATATATTCTAAAACAGCTGAACCGAAGCCACCGGCTAATGCATTATCTTCAACTGTAACAAAGATTCCTACTTCACGCGACAGCTTTCTTATAAGTTCTTCGTCGATTGGCTTTACAAAACGAGCATTGACAACTCCAGCTTTTATACCATGTTGAGCAAGCAGCTCACTTGCAATGCTGCATTGTTCGACCATAGCTCCTACCGCTAAAAAGACTAAATCATTACCTGATTTTAACTCTTCAGCTTCTCCAATTGCAATCTTTTCTAACGGATCTTCAAGAGAAACTCCCACCCCGTTCCCACGAGGGTATCGAATTGCGACTGGAGCGTTAGTTTCAGTGCCGGTATACAACATATGACGAAGCTCATTTTCATCCTTTGGAGCCATTATAATCAAATTAGGAATATGTCTAAGATAACTAAAATCAAAAACACCATGATGTGTAGGACCGTCCTCACCTACAATGCCTGCTCGGTCAAGAGCAAAAATAACTGGCAGCTTTTGTAAGCATATATCATGTAAAATCTGGTCATAAGCGCGTTGTCCGAAAGTTGAGTAAAAAGCTACGACTGGTTTTTTTCCTTGGGTAGCTAATCCGCCGGCTAAGGTGACTGCATGAGGTTCAGCGATTCCAACATCAAAAAATCTCTTGGGAAATCTTTGGCAGAACTTCTTTAAGCCAGTTCCTTCCGGCATTGCTGCTGTAATTGCTACAATATTATCATTCTGTTCAGCAAGTTTAATTAAAGTGTCGCCGAAAACACCCGTATAAGTAGGCTTAGTACCATTTTTCATCGTTTCTCCAGATTCAATGCAAAACGGACCGACACCGTGAAATTTGTCAGCATTACATTCCGCTGGTTTGTATCCTTTACCCTTTTGAGTAATATTATGAATCAGAACTGGACCTTCCATGTTTTTAGCTTTCTCTAAAACATCACTTATAAGCTGTATATTATGTCCATCAATTGGACCAATATATTTAAAACCCAGCTCTTCGAATAACATACCAGGTACGAAAAGGTATCTTAAACTGTCCTTTACTCTTTCAACGGTTCTAGCAACACTGTCACCAATAGCTGGGATGCGCTTCAGTAAAAATTCTATATCATGTTTAACACGGTTGTATGTCGGTGTTGTTCGCATTTTTGATAAATATTCGGACATCGCACCAACATTCTTATCAATTGACATTTCATTGTCATTTAGAATCACGATGAGGTGCGTCCCCAGATCACCTGCGTGATTTAATGCCTCGTAGGCTTGTCCGCCGGTTAGTGACCCATCACCAATAACTGCAATAACATGATTGCTATCACCTGATATATCACGCGCTAATGCAATTCCTAATGCCGCGGAAATTGAAGTACTCGAATGGCCTGTGCCAAAAGCATCATGCTCGCTTTCAATAATCTTAGGAAATCCGCTAATACCGTCTTTCTGACGGAGAGTATCAAATTTATCGAGCCTGCCTGTCAAAAGTTTGTGCACATAGGCTTGATGTCCAACATCCCATACAATCTTATCGGCCGGACTGTTAAATACACGGTGCAGTGCAATAGTTAATTCAACAACACCCAAATTAGGAGCAAGGTGTCCGCCAGTTTTGGAAACTGTATGTACAAGAAGCCCGCGGATTTCTCCAGCGAGCTTTTCTAATTCAGAAACTGAAAGTTTTTTTAATTGTTCTGGTTTTTTTATAGTTCCAAGTACTGTATTCAACTGGAGTCCCTTCTTTCAGAACCAACGTCTTTAGCATTACCAAATCATTATAACAAAAATTTACTGAATAATCATCAATTTATTAAACCCGTATGCTACAGCAAAACCTAAAAGTGCTCCAGCCATAACCTCGAGTGGTGTGTGCCCTAATAATTCCTTCAATCTTATATCATGAACTGTGTGTTCAACACGCATTTGTCTTACTAATTTATTTATAACCTTGGCTTGTTTTCCAGCAGCTTGTCTTACGCCAGCAGCGTCGTACATTACAATACTGGCTAGTACTACAGATATACCAAAAAGTGAAGACTCTAAACCATCGTGCAAGCCAACAGCAGACGCAAGCCCAACTACTAGTGCCGTGTGTGAGCTTGGCATTCCCCCTGCCCCCACTAGGCGTTCTGCATTAAATTCGCCATGTTTCCAATACGAAGTTAAAGTCTTAAGTACTTGTGCAAGAAACCAGGCTGTAATTGCTGACATCAGTACAACATTTTGTCCCATAGCTACGAAAAAGTTTGCCACTACTGCCACCTCAACTATCGCGTGTTATTAAATAATTAACCATTTCCCGCAAAATTACGGCCTCGCTCCCGAACGGCTCTAACGCTTTGACTGCGTTATCTACCGCCTGCTGCGCCATGTTGTGCGCTTCGTCTAATGAATATAACGTAACATATGTAGCTTTGTGATTTCTAATATCACTACCAACAGGTTTACCTATTTTATCTTGACTGCCGATAACATCCAAAATATCATCAGTTATCTGGAAAGCTAAGCCGAAATTATCGGCAAAAGTTGATAATAATTCCACCTGATCTTTGGAGGCATTTGCTAATATCGCACCAGCTCTAATCGCGGCCTTAAATAAAGCCCCAGTTTTTGCTTGGTGCATAAACTTAACTGTATCCATATCAATAGTTTTTCCCTCAGATGCTAAATCTATAGCTTGTCCACCAACCATTCCATAAGGACCCGCTGCAAAACTAATTTCACGGATTACTTTAAGTAGATTCTTAGCCTCTACATCTTCTTGCTTTAGCATTGTTTCAAAGGCGGCTGTAAGCAGAGCATCTCCAGCTAAAATGGCAAGACCGTCGCCATAAACCTTGTGATTTGTTGGTTTACCTCGGCGATAATCATCATTATCCATTGCTGGCAAATCATCATGTATCAAAGAATAAGTGTGAATCATTTCTAATCCGCAAGCGACATTTAAGAATCTCTCCCCTTTTCCTCCAACTGCGTCGGCAGCTGCCATAAGTAGGATAGGGCGAAGTCTTTTCCCTCCGGCAAACAAACTGTACCTCATTGATTCAAGAATAACCGACACTGCTGAATTATCTGCAGGTACAAATTTATCTAAGCATTGATCTATAAGTAATGCTTTCTCTTTACAATAACTCTTAAACACTATTCACCCTCCTGCAACAACAAAGGCTTTTCAGTAATTTTGCCTTGTTCGCTTTGAACAATTTTATCTATAATTTGTTCGGCAGAATTTAGTTTTGATAAACAAAGCTGCGATAAATTTATCCCTTCAGAAAACTTTGCCAAAAGATCATCTAATGATGCATCGCCTTTTTCTAGCTGTCTAACAATTCCCTCTAATCTGCCCAAAGCTTCTTCAAAGGATAAGTCTACATTATCTTGAATATCTTTCCTCATTTTGCCCCTCCGATATACTTAATACTTCAACCAACATCTCTCCGTCACTTAAGGTAACCTTTAAATTTTGGCCAATTTTAACCTCTGCTGTCTTATTTATTAAATGACCTTCGGTGTTAGTAACTATGCCATAGCCCCGTGCAAGTACCGCTAAAGGATTTAACGTAGACAATTTTTCGGCACTAACCTTAAATTGATGCTGTTTTTTTAACACACTATTTCTAAACAATTCTTCTAGACGTTTTATATTAAAATCGATTATTTGACGCTTAGAATTTAAAATTTCTTCCGGATTACTCAGCACTCTGCTTTCATTTAACTGTTCTACTCGCAGTTTTTTATTTTTGATTATATTTCGTGAGCTTGATTCAAGCAAATTTCGTATCGACATGATATATCGAGATAATTCTTTTGAATCAGGCACAACTAATTCAGCGGCCTGTGATGGTGTGGCAGCTCTTAAGTCTGCTGCAAAATCGGCTAAAGTATAATCAGTTTGATGGCCAACTGCTGAAACCACGGGAATATTTGAATTTGCGATGGCTCGAACGACGGCTTCATCATTAAAGCCCCATAGTTCTTCAATCGATCCGCCGCCCCGCCCTAAAATGATGACATCTACTTTATATTTATCATTAAATAAGCCAAGTGCTTTTGCAATCTGCTGTGGCGCTTCAATGCCTTGAACTTGTACAGGTATCAAACACAACTGAACACCAGGATGACGCCTTTTAGCAACGGTTACAATATCACGGAGTGCAGCACCGGTGGGCGACGTTATGATACCAACAATCTTAGGCAGAACAGGCAACTGTTTTTTGCGGATTTCGTCAAAAAGTCCCTCCGCCGCTAGTTTTTCCTTAAGCTGGGCAAAAGCAAGGCTTAACTCTCCCACTCCTTCGGGAAAAAGATGGTCAATATATAATTGATATTGACCATCACGTTCAAAAACACTTATGTACCCTCCAGCAACTATCTTCATTCCATCAGCAGGAGCAAATTTTAAATACTGAGCTTTACTCTTAAACATAACAGCGCGTATTGTCGCCCCATTATCTTTGAGCGTAAAGTAGCAATGACCGGAATAATGTCGCTTGAAGTTAGAAATCTCCCCGCGAATAAGAGCATTACTTAAGGTTCTATTCTTTTCAATTAATTCTTTAATATATTTTGTAATTTCAGTAACAGTTAAGATACTCAAGACTTATCACCCATTTTAGGGACAGTTTAAACACATTGTTAAAAAAGCCCAATAAATTCTTTATATAATAATATATAACAATAATAACGAAATAACCAGACAAAAAAGTCTGGTTAAAAATTCTTGTATTTACGACTTAGAAAATACTGACCTGCATAGCCGCTGATCCCTCCAACTAGAAACCAGAAAAAGTGACCAGGCGGAATAAGGTGGCCCACAATCACGCCAATTACAGCACCTATAAGAATATAGGTCACCATTTAGCTCACCTCACATATGTACTTTTATGTATCATATGCTTAAAGTGTGATTTATGTGCCGTTTAACATCGCATAGTAAGCTGCCCCTACGGCATTATCAGGACTGAACTTTTTATCTGGAAAATACAATCTAACTTTTGCGTCGTAATGTATGATTGTTTGACTAATCGACGTTCTAATGAAATTATTTGACATAACACCGCCAACCATTAGTACGTCGGTAACCCCAGTTTCTAATATTGCCGCTATAATTATTTTTGCTAGTGTTTTAGCTATACATATCTCTACACCTGCCGCTAATGCCTGCGAATCAATTCCCTTATCGATCATCCGCTGTGCATGAGATGCTGGACCCGAAAAGCTTGCTAACATCCCCTTTACAGAAACAGGTATAGGACAAGCATTTTGATGATATTCGCTTGCTATACTTTCCAAATGAGGTCCCGCGGGAAAAGGTAATTTCAAGGCAACACCGACCCTATCGATAAACTGGCCTGCATTTAAATCCTGAGTCCCGCCTATTAGCTTAATATCAAATCTATCTGCTTTTGTTACTAGTACGATCTCTGTCGTCCCGCCTGAAACATGTACAGCTAAGAACCTATCAGTGTGTGGGCCTCCAGATGACCATATTCCTGCTAAGATATGTAATTCTTGATGACTAAGCCGCCAAAGCTCGATTCTATTAATAGTAGTAAGGGCTCTTGCATAGCCTTCTCCTACCAAAAAAGCTGGCATATATGAGTCTGGTATAGGGCGAGGAAATGCCGAAACACATACACCAGCTAATTCCAGTGGAAACTGGCAATCAGCAACAGCTTCTTCAACCAAGAATGGCAAATTGCGGGTATGCTGAAATACCATTTCAGATTGCGACAAGCCCTTACCGCCCGCTTTGACCGATAGTATTCTGCGTTTATCTGCAATTAGACGGCCTGACTCATTTAATATTGCTACTGAAGTAGTATAGCAGCTAGTATCAATGCCTAAAAAGTGCTTCATATCAAGACTTGTTTTTTACCAGCGAGCCTAATATTCCATTTATAAACCGCCCTGACTCATCTGAACCGAATGTTTTAGCAAGTTCTACTGCTTCATTAATAATAATATTTGGTGCTAACTGTTCTCTACCAAACTTCATTTCGTATATTGCAAGCCTAGTAATATTTCTATCTACGCCCGCCATACGCCCCAATTTCCATTCCGTAGAATTATTTGCAATAATTTCATCGATTTGCGGTAAATTGCGTTGTGTACCTTCAACTATTTCCTGGGCATAAAGTTTAGCGTTATCAGTTATTCCTTCTCTTTCACTAAACACTGCATCTAATGCTTCATTTTTATCTGTTTGATTGTAATCTAATTGAAATAAAGCCTGTAAGGCCATCTCTCTGGCTTTTCTACGACTCATGTATTCTTCTCCTTATTAAAAGAAAGTATTAAGATATCTGCTTTAATATTAACGACGATAGCCCGGAGGTAATAACTTGTCTAGAATATCCATAATATCTTCTTTCTCATCAATGCGTTTACCTACAATATAGCCTACCCCAGCACATAGCAAAATAAATAAGGTTTTGAAAAAGCCAAAGGAAATTATTAATATGCCAACAATAAGACCTATCAAAATACCCATAATTTTCCCACTATGTTGCTGCCATATTTCCTCTAAAAGCTTGACGTTCATACTTTCACCTCTATTTTGCTAAATACCAGCAGTTTAAATTCATTATTTTACTCTTTGCTTAGGTTTAAAATCATTTGATATGTTTTCTACAATAATGCTAATTTCAACAGCATCTATACCGACAGTATTTTTAATATACTCTTTTACTCGCTGCTGTATTTCACTTGTTACCGCCGGCACATTGCTTTCAGGACTAACAGAAGCACGAATACTAATTTTTAGACCAGTTTGCTCATCATGCACAACAGAAATTTTGGCATCGCGCACGCCTCTGATAATTCTCGTTACTTTTTCGACCAAGTTTTCGACTGCACTTACCGAAATATGCACATTTCCCATCTCAGTATGGTGTACTATGGTATCTCGGCGATTTTTCGGGCGAATTCCGGCAAAAAATAGTCTAAGGCTTATTAATAGGAATACCAGCCCGGCTAAGCCAGCTTCCCACTGCCCGTATATGTATGAAAGGCTTGTCCAAATTATCTCTAAAGAAACTAGGCGCAATGACAGCATAATAACGCCTAATGCTAAAACAATCAGTAATAATGTATAAATTGATAATATTATACGATCAATGATACCCATATTTACTCCTTCCTAACGAACCCTGATATCTTCATCCTTTCCTTCTTGGCCAAAACCCACACCTTGTATATGAATGTTTACTTCAACTACATCAAGACCGGTCATAGATTCAATAGCACGTTTTACATTTTCTTGAACTGTTAAAGCAACCTCAGGAATTCGCACACCATATTCAACAATAATATATAGATCGACTGCAGCTTCTCGTTCGCCGACCTCTACCTTAACACCTTTGGAAAAATTCTTCTTGCCAAGCATTTCTGCTATACCGCCTACTAAACCACCGCTCATGCCAGCAACTCCAGAAACCTCGGTCGCAGCCAACCCAGCAATTATCCCTACTACTTCGTCAGCAATACGAATTGAGCCAACATCATTATGCTCCATTCTTTCAATTCTTTTATCCAAGCGCACCCCTCCTTATCTGTTGGTATTTAAAATATATTTATTTCTTTATTTAGTATTTTATAACTTAAATTATTATATCAAACAATTTCCAATTATACAAACTGCAATAAAGAAAACGTGGCTTGCGCCGAGCCTTAGCGACAGCACAAGCTGATTCACTCCTTATGCCTGTAGGTAAATTTTATACTTTCTTATCGTATAAATAAACAGGCCTCGTTACAGATTTTATAAAACTGTAACGAGGCCTAAACTCACAAATCCATATATTCTTAAGGCTTAGCGCTTATTGTTATATCCTCTGGTTTAACTCCTGAAACACGGCTGATAACATCCGCAACTTGAATAACTTCATCACGTGAAAGGACCGGGGCCTTAACAATTGCATTTACCGAGTGTTCACGATAAAACACTAAAGCATCGCTAAAGCCTCTAGCCTTTATCAAACTTTCCATTTCTGATTCGCGTTGTTTTTCTTTTACCATAGCCAAAACATTTTCTTGTGCTTTATTTCGTATTTCTTCAGTTTCAGCACTTCTGATTGCTTCTCGCAATAAATCCGACCTTTCGCTTCTCATTTTATCTCTCTCTAAGCGATATTCTGTGAAAAAATCGGTGCTTATTACTGGCGTTGACTGCTCATTAGAGACTGCCTTTGTAACTTGCATTGCATTAGATCGATCTGCTTTAGCTTGTTCTATGCTGCTTTTAACATGCCAAATCCCAGTAGCTAATATGCTTGTGACAAATAAGCAAACGACTGCTATTATTGGCTTTTTATATTTTCTCAATGATACAACAATCATATTTTAACCTCACTTTCTTTGCGGTAATACCGTAATTTTATAAGAAGGAAGACCTAATCCTGCCTCGACAGCCTTGGTCAGATTTGCTTTTACTGTTGAATCTACCGCACCTTCAGCAACAACAAGTACTCCTTTAATAATCGGTTTAATTTCACGAACCATAACAGGGTGATCAGCACCATTTTCTTTACTTAGGAGAACCTGTGAACTCTCTTTAGTTTCCGTAGTGGTACGAATGCCGCCTGCTGTGTCCTTTTCCTGAATAGTACGGGTTTCTTTGTTTATATTTTTGGCATGCTCCTGTGTAGCACTATTTTCGAGCATTATACTCACTGAAACATTACCAGCCCCTTTTACTTGCGACAGCATATTGGATAACTTAGATTCTAATGCGTCTTCATAACTGCGATTCATGACCTGAGTTGCTTTAAGTGGTTCGATCTGAGTCTCATTACGCTGCTGCGTTGCAGGAAAATCGAATAATCCGCCTACCATCAATAGAGCTAATCCTATAACACCCAGCCAAATCATCCTTGTATTGAGTACTCCGGCTTTAATCAATTGATTGGGCCACATTTTTTTCGCGCCGGAAATAATTGATTCTAATCCGCTCATCTTAACTCCCCCTTATCAGTGTAGTGCTTTTATTTCGATGCTATCTTTAGGAATTTGATATAGCTCATTGATAGTGTAACTGATTTTAGCTTTAGTCTGAGGCTTTAGTTCGGGACGATCTGCCGAGGACGTCGAACCTATCGTGACTTTTGCTATTTTACCTTCATTTGCCGACACACCTGGTTTCACAAAAACTGTAATGTTCTTTACATCTATTAGTTTACCTTTTTTTTCATTACTAATATCTACAGCCACTTGAGCATCAGCAACGCCGTCAACTGCAATAACGGTTGCTCTGATCTGCTTTGCCAGCTCTTTTTTATACAATTCTACTGACATTTGTTCCCGCTGATCAGCCAGCTTCGTTGCGTTATTTATAATAACCTGAGAATTTGAAGCATTCGTACTTAGCGCAGGAATCTGGTTGGGCCCAAATCTATTTTGGATTATATCAATAATGGGGTTTAATATAGCTAGAGTAATGAATAGTCCGATTATTACGCGAATAAATTTTTGCATGCTGCTGCTTGGAAGTAAAAGCTCAAGAAATGATGCAAACAATACTATCATTATGATATTTTTAATCCAATCTGAAACCGCGTCAATCACTTAATCTTCACCCGCCTATGACTATCTAAACTAAATACATTTGGTCACCGCAGCATCATAGCGGCACTTCCTACACCAACTATCATGGTAATAGCTAAAAAAAACATCAAAACTACGGTTAAGACGGCACCAAAGACAAGCAAAAGATTATTCCCCATTGCGTCTAAACATTTGCCCATTCTATCATCACCCATAGGCTGTACTAGAGCGCCAGTAATTTTTACGATCGCCACTAGAGATAACAGCTTAATCAAAGGGAATGCGCAAATAGTTAAGATAGCGATTACGCCAAAAATACCAACAGCATTCTTTAACAACAAAGATGCTCCCATAACTAGTTCAACTGTATCCGCGAACATTTTTCCTACTACTGGTACAAAGGTTGAAGTTGCAAATTTAGCCGTTCTAAGTGTTATACCATCAGCAACACCGCCGGCTACTCCCTGTATGGTAATTATTCCAATGAAAACAACCATTGTAAAACCAAGAATTATCATCCCGGTTTGCTTAAAAAGATTTGTAAGATTACTCAGACGGTATTTTTCTGATAAATAATTTACACAGTCTAATACCGAAGTCAGTAATAATAATGGCAATACAACATTCTTTACTATTTCGCTTACCGCACTCACCACAAATAACATTAAGGGGGTAAATAACGCCGCCGAAGTTAAAGCACCTACACCTGCCAGTAAAGATATTAAAAGCGGTAAAAGAGCCTCGAGAAACCCAACCATGTTCCCTACAGTCTCGCGAGCTAGCAATACCGCATTATAAAAAGCGGTCAAAGCAATAACTGATAAAAAAATAAAACATACACTATACGCTAAAACTGATATTCCTGATTGCTCGAACGAATTCTGCAGGTTTTGAAGCAAAATACATAAAACCGCCAGAAAGAGCAGCTTTCCCATTAAATGCGCATTAGCTGCTAATTCTTTAAATAAGTGATTTATAAAACTCTGCCAAAGTGTATTCCAATCCATTGAAATACCTTTAGAAGCAATATTCTTTACCGTATCACTATTTAAAAGCGGAATATCTTGATTTAGCTCCTGGTTAATCTTGGTCACAAAACTATTTATATTTTCGGTTGATAACTTATCTAGAAGCTGCTTATTTATTTCCTCATTTTCTAGAGGTGATGCCATAGTACTTCCTGAAAGCGCAAGCAATAATGCCAATATAACAATTAATATCCTCATCTATATTCCACCTTAAGGAATCAATCTAACAATTGTGTCCAGCACCAGCGCAATTATTGGAATTGCCATAACCATTACTAGTACTTTTCCGGCAAATTCAATTTTGCTTGCTACTGCACCTTCACCAGCGTCTCGACAAACCTGTGCCCCAAACTCAGTAATATATGCTATACCGATTATTTTTAAAATTGTATTTAAATACATATGGCTTATATTTGCTTTTTCAGCTAAATCTCGGAACAAATTTAAAACTACATTTACCTTATTTAGTACCAATAGAAAAATTATTGTGGCCAGCGTTAAACTCAGCTGCACAGCAAGCTCGGGCCGTTCCCTTCTGATAATTAATATTAATAATGTTACTACAAAACCTAGCCCGACTATTTGAATTATCTCCACTGCCGTACACCTCTCATAACAACTTGAAAACATCCTGAACTGTACTAAATAATCGTCCTAACAATTGTACTACCCATAACAATACAAGCGTAAAACCTGCAAGTGTACATAAATGCGCCATATCTTCTTTTCCTGCTTGTTTTAATGCAGTGTGGAAAACGGAAACCAATATTCCAACCCCTGCAATTTTAAAAAGTAAATCCAACCCCATTATTGCACCCCTTTCCTTATACCTTTTTTATATAAACAGTATTACGACAGCTAATCCTCCACAGACACCAAGGTACTTATACATCTTAGAATTTTGATCTCGCGTCTTTACCGCTTCTTGTTCTATGTTTTCAAGCTGTTCCTGAATCATATTTAAGTACTTATTCTGTTCTTCTCTATTCATTGACCCTAAATTTGCCCCAAGCAATGATAATATCTCTCTTTCTGGTTTTTCTATTGCCAGTTTATCTTCCATCTTACCTAGTACTTCTTTTATAGCCTGTTGTGGATTCATCCAGCCATTAAACTCTAATAGCGCAGCAGTATCTCTAAAAAAAACAGAAACAGGCCCTTCCGTACCGGCGGTAGATTTTACCAATGCATCTGGCAGCGGCATCGAAACATAATTAATATACGACTTCAGCGATACAATACAGCTTATAATTTGCCGTATATGCTGCGGTCTTGTACTGCAACGAGATGCCAGCTTAAAACCGATATATGTCCCAGTTATTATTACAAATATGCTTCCTAATAGTTTCAGCCACATATCTTTACTCCTTTTTTTGAACTATACAGTGTATCATCGCTTTTAACAGCTATAATACCTTCAATTGAACCAATGTTCGGTTGATTACCCAATATGATATATCTTTCAAAATATTTATTTCTAATCAATTCATCTACATAAGGTCGATTAGAAATCTCATTCACAGAACGGCCATGTATTGATGTTATTACACTAATGCCAGCATTAAGTGCTTCTTTGACTGCTATTACATCCTCTTTGCGGCCTAATTCATCAGTAACCACTACCTGAGGAGACATAGATCTAATAAGCATAAGAATACCAGTTGCTTTAGGGCAGCAGTCTAAGACATCCACTCTTGGTCCTAAATCTACTGTTGCAACTCCGTTTTGACAAGCGGCAATTTCTGATCTTTCATCAACAAGTCCGACCTGTACACCATAAAAGTGGTTCGATCTGCTTCCACTACTCAAATGTCTTACTAAATCTCTAAGCATTGTTGTTTTGCCGCAACGCGGCGGTGCAATGAACAATGTACTTAAAACTCTTTTGTCAGGTGAAAGTATGTAGGGCAATATTTTGTCAGAACATCCTATAATCTGTTTTGCGATGCGTATATTAAGAGAGTTAATATTCTTTAAAGCTTTTACCTCACCATTTTCAATAGTTGCCTGCCCAGCTAAACCTACTCGGTGTCCGCCATTAATAGTTATGTAACCCATCTTTATTTCTTGTTCATAGGCATAAAGCGAGTTTCGGCTTATCAATTGTAGTGTACGGCCAACATCTTCCCTACTGCATATATACGCCGAATCTGGATCTATGTCTGTAAGACCATTAGGACTGACTAGTGTATCTCTATTTGCTAATACTAGCAAAACGGGCTGATCAGCGCGCAGTCTTATTTCGGTAAGCTGACTTATCACTGATAGTGATACCGCTTTAAGTATCCCGACAATCACTGGTGGCAATATAGGATATATATACTGTTCCAAAGTATGGCTTATTTGGTTCATTTTTCCTCCACCTTTCTTTACATAGATATGGTGAATATCCATACTTTATGCTAGTGTCCAAATAAAAAAATCCCGCACAAAGGCGAGATTTTTAACGTACAAAATATCAATTTATAATACTACAATCCTGGATGAATCGCATGTCTTAGTGAATCGTTCACGCGTTCTGACTCAATATCAATATCTTCATCAAATTCAAGAGTATTATCATACACTATACCCCCGCAGTAAGGGCAAGTTACTTCTATTGCATCATCTTCTGCTAAAATCTCGGATTCAAAAGTAACTGCTTCATGACATGAAGGACACTGAACCTCCACAAAATCGTCCTCAACATCTTCTTCAGTATAAACATCTTCATAGATTTCGTCTTCTAAATCTGTTAAATCCTCATCAATTGTTTCAACATAACTTTCCAAATCTTGCTGAGCTAAATACATGTTATGGAAATCATTTGCCATATCATCAAGTACATCAATAATGTTTGCTAAAATTTTACCTTCAGCTGACTGTTCACTCACATTCAAGCCTTGGGTTAAACCTTGTAAATAGGCGACTCTTTCCTTAAGATTTGTCATAAGTAATCATTACCCCCTTTTTTTTCTGTTATCCGAAAGCTAATGATATTATGCCCAGTAAATCAGTTATCATATGCTGACTTTAAATTAAAAAAACAATCCGATGAAAATCACCGAATTGTTTATGTTTTAAATTAATCTCTTGCTCTTTCGATATAATCACCGGAACGAGTATCAATTCTTAGTACATCACCTTGGTTGATGAATAAAGGTACACGTACTGAGTAACCGGTTTCTAACTTAGCCATTTTAGTTGCACCTGTAGCAGTATCGCCGCGGACACCAGGATCACATTCAACGACTTCAAGGTCTACTGAATTTGGCAGTTCAACACCAATAATCGTTCCGTGGAAGAACATAAGGTTAATATTCATGTTTTCCTTCAGGAATTTTTGGGCATCACCTAGTTGATCGGCAGTTAACTCTGATTGTTCGAAAGTTTCGTTATCCATGAACACGAACATGCCATCGCTTTCATACAAATATTGCATTTGGCGATTATCAATATGAGCTTTAGGCAATTTTTCACCAGGGTTGAAAGTTCGTTCAACCACTGCGCCAGTCTTCACATTTTTCATTTTTGTTCTAACAAACGCTGCACCTTTTCCAGGCTTGACGTGTTGGAAATCTACAATTTGCCATACTGAATTGTCAATTTCGATTGTTATTCCTGTTCTAAAATCACTACTTGAAATCATTGTTTAAAACCTCCAATTTTATGCAACTCAATTAGTCAATCTCAATAAGTACTTTGCTGCTAGTTGTTAATATATCACAGCCTGTCGCCGTAACTACAACCGTATCTTCGATACGTATGCCACCCCAATCAGGCAGATAAATTCCCGGCTCAACTGTAACTAACATATTTTTTTCAAGTACACCAGATAAGTTACTAGGAGAAAGTCTTGGTGCCTCATGAATAGCAAGACCTAAACCATGCCCAAGACCATGTCCAAAATAGTCTCTATAACCGGCGTTATCAATAATTCCCCTTGCTATACCGTCAATCTCTTTGCAGAGTTTTCCGGCTTGTACCGCCTTTACTGCAGCAAGCTGGGCCGAAAGAACAACATCATAAATTTCCCGCTGTTTATCATTAGCTCTTCCAATACATACTGTTCTAGTTATATCGGAATGATACCCTTTATAAACAGCTCCGAAATCCATCGTAATAAGATCACCGGATTCAATAATCTTTTCAGAAGCAATGCCGTGCGGCAGTGAACCTCTTACTCCAGATGCAACAATCGTATCGAAGGCCGGCTTTTCAGCGCCTTGTTTACGCATAAAGTATTCTAGTTCAGCAGCAACTGAAATTTCGGAAATTCCTGGACGCAAAAAAGTTAATATATGTGAAAACGCCATGTCGGCAATTTCGACAGCCTTTTTAATCAGTTTAATTTCTTCATCATCTTTTATCATCCGCAAACTATCTAGCTGGATTGATTTTAGTTCTACCTGGCCTAACAAAGTATGTAGTGAATCGTATATCGCAAAGGTCACGAAATCGCCTTCAAAGCCAACTTTATTAAATCCTGAGCTGCTGATTTCTTTTGCTATTGTTTCTAGTATGTTATTGCCATGACGAATGATTTCAAACTTTTTTGCTTGTCTGCCTGCTTGTTCAATATAACGAAAATCTGTTACTAGTTTAGCATCAAACTGACTAATTATCAACATACCCGAAGATCCAGTAAAACCACTAAAATACATACGATTTTCAGGTTTTAAAACAATTATTGCATCAAGGCCGTTTGCAACTAAATAGCTTTGCAATTTTGATAATCGCTCGCTCATTTATGCCTCCTGCTTTATAAGTTTTGCTGCACCTTCTAAGGCAAGGATATAGCTATGTGCACCAAAACCGCTGATTTGCCCTATGACAACAGAAGCAATAACCGACTTATGCCGAAACTCCTCACGTTTATGAATATTTGAAAGGTGAACCTCTATTGCAGGAACAGTTATTCCCGCCAGTGCGTCACGAACAGCAATACTATAATGTGTAAAGGCAGCAGCATTTATTATAATACAATCATACTGTCCTTCAGCATTGTGGATGGTGTCAATCATAACACCCTCGTGATTTGTTTGAATTACTTCGATGCTTACACCAAGAATTTCAGCACGTTCGCAAAGTTGTTTATTTATATCTTCTAATGTCATGGAACCGTATATATGCGGCTCGCGTTTTCCAAGTAAATTAAGGTTAGGTCCATGAATAATCAGAATTTTTTTTGTATGATCTTTCAAAAATCATCACAGCCTTACCAGAAATTAATAACTTTTACATTTTACCACAATTTATCGTATTTGCCTAGAACATGTTAAATAGATTTATGCATTAAGATTATTATATACTTGCTAATAATGCTTAATACACTACTGTTCATCACTATATTATTTCGCTTGTACCGAATTTATCTCAGATAGTATCTCCTGGAAAATCGGTGCAGCAACATCACCGCCAGACATACCATCCTCTATAAAAACAACAATAACATATTGAGGGCGGTCTATGGGGCCGTAACCTGCAAACCAAGCATGATTTATTCCTTTACCCTCAGAATTTGTTCTTCCTGTTTCAGCTGAACCGGTTTTTCCTGCCGAACCAGCACCGTCAACATATGCTGCCTGGCCTGTCCCATACTTTGTTACAGCTGCCATCATATCACGCATCTGAGCTGAGGTTTGTTTTGATAATACTCTAACACCACGTGAAGCATTATAGTTTTTTACAACAACTCCGCTAGAATTAGTCAGTTTACTAACAATATACGGTTCTACTTTTATTCCATCATTAACTATAGTAGACACTAAAGATGCCATTTGAACTGGAGTGGCCTCAAACTCTCCCTGACCGATCGCAAGGTTCGCCAACTCACCAGGATATATATTATCATGAGACGGTAAGTTTCCATCCGCTTCTCCGTAAAATTCGAGTTTAGTTTTTTGGCCAAACCCTAACTTTTGGGCAAAAGAAATAAGTCTTTCGGCACCAATTTTTTGACCAACTTCGATAAAAACCGGATTACTGGAATAGGCCATTGCGTCTGTAAACGTAATTCGTCCTCGCGGCCCTCTGTCATAATCCCAACCTTTAAATCGAATGCCGTTTACGTCTATGTAGCCCGGGTCGTAAAATTCATCATTGGGATGAACTAATTTGCTTTCCAAGGCCGCCGCTGCCACAACAAGTTTAAAAACCGAACCAGGCTGATAGGCGGAAATAGCTCTATTCAATAGGGGGGATGATTCTTGTACTAAGTAGTCATTTAGATTATTCGCATCAAAATTCGGTCTTGATGCCATTGCCAATATCTCACCTGTTGAAGGTTTCATTACGACTACTGCACCTTTTTGCATATGTCGGTCAAGTACCGCTTCAACTATTTTTTGAACTTTGCTGTCTATTGTTAAAACGACATTGCTTGGTCCACTCCCATTATCAAGTCTAAGCCTCTTATACCCTAACCCTGGAATTATCTGCTGAGCTGCATCAACCATCGCTGCCGCATATTCTGGCTGATTCCCTCTTAGAAAATCATCGAACATTCCTTCTATTCCGCTTACGCCCCGATTATCAGAAGTATTAATATACCCAGTCACATGAGCAGCCAAAGCACTGTAACCGTAGCGAATTTTTTCCGGTACAATTAGCACCCCTGGCAGTTTTAATGTATTTATTTTTTGGGCAGTTAGAGCATCCAAATCAGTTTTCAATTTAAATGGACGCTCATCTTTCGAAATTTTCCCAGCAATTGTATCCGAATGTAAGCCGGTAATTCGAGCTAATTCATATGAGGAGACTTCTACATCTTCTAATTGCCCCGGAAAAACAATTAGACTAAAATGCTGTGCATTATTAGTTAGCGGTATGCCATTGCGATCAACAATTTCACCACGGGCAACTTCCATCGGCACTTCTTGCACCCTAGCACTTAAACTTAATAAGGTTAACTCAGTACCTTCTACTATTTGTAAGTAGAACAATCTTCCTGCCAGCATAATTCCTATAAAGACAAGAAAGATTAGTAATCTATATATACGTGAAACGTTAAATGCCATACTATCACCTCTAGTTATAGTATGGCATTCTTTGGAATTTTTAAAAGCATTATATCTAGTTTTTTATTATTTCATCATGCTTAACGTATTCGAAAGGAATGTCTAAATTGTCAATTATGTCTTTCACATCAGCTAAAGTATCAGGGGTAACTCTTACTATTACAATACCTTCTGCTCGATTTATAGTGCTAACCGTACCAAGGTATTCATATCCTTCCATGATCCGATTAATATAATGGACGTACTTAGGGTTAACACGTATATATATAGCATTCATCATTATTCTGCCTTTCTCCGAAGCATAGAGTACGCTTCTATAGGCTGAGCCATTGGAATTGTGATAATTTGCTGCGGATGGGGAGCTACGTCGATCGGATTGCCATCAATATCAAACATAGCCTCAATCTTTTGAGTAAATGTAGGTCCTTGCGGTTGTATAATTTCAATATATTGACCCACTCTCATGTTATTGCGCTGTTCAATTGTGGCAGTTCCATCAGCTTGATTATAACTCTTTACTAAACCGATAAAATCATGGGTTTGACTATACGAAGAAGAACCATATATTTGATCCTCATGTGTCGTTTTATTAAAATAAAATCCTGTTGTATATTCACGGTGAGATACTTTATTTAACTCTTCCAGCCATTCGGGTTTTACGGCAAAGTTAACCGGATCTTTGAAGTAACTGTCAATAGCTTCTCGATAGACTTTAACTACTGTTGCAACATAATGGACGCTTTTCATACGGCCTTCGATTTTAAAGCTATTCAAGCCGCTATCGATCAACTTCGGCAAATGAGGAAGCAGGCATAAATCTTTTGAGTTGAAAATGTATGTTCCTTTTTCATCTTCCAAAACAGGTATATATTGATTAGGTCTCTTTTCCTCAACTATATAGTACTTCCAACGACACGGCTGAGCGCACTCACCTCTATTGGCATCACGGCCGGTAAAATAATTACTCATTAAACATCTGCCTGAGTATGAAATACACATTGCACCGTGTACAAACGCCTCAAGCTCTATATTAACTTTAGCCCGAATTATATTTATATCATTTAGTGATAATTCCCTAGCTAGCACTACCCGTTTTGCCCCTAAATCCTGCCAGCATAAAACTGAAGACCAGTTAGTATTGTTAGCCTGCGTACTAATGTGAATCGGAAGGTCAGGTACTACCTCTCGAGCTATTCGATATACACCTAAATCGGCGATAATTATCCCATCAGCACCAGCATCTCGCAAAAAGGTCAGATATTCAGGTAAATTAGTTAAATCATCATTATGCGGAAAAACGTTAACTGTTATATATGCTTTTTTCTTAAAACTATGGGCATAGGAAATTCCCTCTCTGAGCTCATTATCGCTGAAATTATCACTAAATGCTCTCAATCCGAATGCTTTGCCGCCCATAAATACGGCATCTGCGCCATAAAGTATAGCCATCTTGAGTTTTTCAAGATTACCGGCCGGTGCAAGCAACTCTGGTCTATTCACTTTCTGACCCCCTATAGTACGAAACGGCTATCCCATCACCAATTCTATGCAGTACTGTTTCAAAATTAGGATGGCTTCTAGCGTACTCAAGATATTCACGTAATCGTCTTATTATTGTTCGGTATCTACGAGGCGGCTCCTCTATACTTTCAACTAAACCTCGAAACAAAACATTATCTGCTATAATAACTGCATTATTATTGAGCTTGTTCTCAATCTTTTTAAAATAATCAAGATACTGCCCTTTTGCAGCATCTATAAACACTAAGTCAAAAGGCCCAGGTAAATTACTAACAACTTCCCCGGCATCGCCCTCGACTAATTGAATTACAGCTTCAGCATTGGCTTCACTAATAAAGTGCTTGGCAGCAGTAATCCGCTCTTTATCTAATTCTACCGTAACAATCCTCGCTTTATCAGGTGCGTACTGGGCAATTTTCAGGGCTGAATATCCAATTGCCGTACCAATCTCGAGTATGGAATGGGGCTTAGTGCTTAAAACAATATTTGTAAGCACTTCAGCCCCTTCGGGATGAATTATTGGAACATTAAAATTTGCGGCATACTCTTCCAGTTTAGAAAATATACTTTCGTTTATTTCCATTATTTCTGCACCCGCTCAATAGCTAATAAATGTTCTTCATATGTTTTGCTGAAATGATGGTGCCCTTTTTCATCAGCCACAAAATATAAATATTCTGTTTGGGATGCATTAAGAACTGCGTTAATTGAAGCTGTTCCTGGGTTAGCAATCGGCCCAGGCGGCAAACCCATGTTGATATAAGTGTTATAGGGTGAAACGATTTTTGTATCTTGAATGGTAAGTTCCGGCTTAGGATATCCCAAAATATATTGAATAGTAGCACAGGATTGAAGCGGCATATCATTTTTAAGACGGTTTAGAAAGACGCCAGCAATTAAAGGCCGTTCGCTATCGATGCGAGCTTCCTTTTCAACTAATGATGCTAAGATTATTACATCTCTAACCGGTAATCCTAGTTGGTTAGCTTTCTCTCGCATATCATCAGTGAACCTTTTATTAAATTCATCCACCATCATTGCTAAAAGTTGCTCTTCTGATGCTCCATTAGCAATTTCATAGGTATCAGGAAATATAAATCCTTCTACTTGGTATATTGTGTCTTTATTAGCTTCCATATATGGGTAGTTCTTAAAGTTTCTGGCATGTTCCTTAAATTTTTCTGGATCAGCGAGCTTCTTTTCTTTTATTAAATTAGCTATTTGATCGACCGTATATCCTTCTGGAATAGTTATTTTACGCAGCGATACTTCACCGCGTGCAAGTTTTTCAACAATTGCCGTAACAGGCATATTTTTCGTAAAGCTGTAATCTCCGGCTTTTAAAGTGTTGTCTAAGCCGTGTATTTTGGCAATAATTCTAAATACGAGAACATTCTTTATCAAGCCCTGCTCATAAAGCAAGCTGCCTATCGTGTCTGCCGTCATCCCTGGTTTTACTGAAACATAGGTTATGTCGCTAGAAGCTGAATTAACAGGTTTAGCCATACCATACACAAAGCTTCCAAGCAATATTATTATCAAACTTATTGCAATAACAAACCTAACACTACCCTTTTGGTGCATCATTTAAATCACCTCTCTTGCCACTACCGTAATACTGTTTACAATAATGTGTTAATTTCGTTTCTCTATTATACACAAAAAGACAAAAAAAATGAAGCCTATTCGGCTTCATCTTCTTCGTCTTCCATTAATTCTTCGTAAGCCTCGCGAACTTGTTCAAACTCTTCGTCGGTAGGATCTAAGTAAACTTCTTCGCCGTTTTCATCAGTATCAATACGAGCAATGAACACATCTTCTTCAGCTCCAGCTTCACAGCCACAACCGCAATCTGCATCGTCAATTGACACTAGAATGGCAAAACGTTTTTCCCCGATAGGAATGATTAGTTCCTCACGATAGTAATATTCATTACCTTCTTCGTCAGTCATGACAACAACAAGATCTTCGTCCATTTCTTCGATGTTATCTTTTTCATTATCAGCCATCTTTTTCACCTCATAATTAGTGTACTGTAATTTTATCCTAGAAAACTTTTACTGTCAAGGAAGTTATTGGCGTGGAAGACTATCTAGATAGCCTTGCAGAATAAAAACAGCCGCCATTTTGTCTATTACTTGTCGGCGCTTAGCTCTGCTGACATCAGCCGCAATTAACGATTTCTCTGCTGCAACCGTTGAAAGTCGCTCGTCCCACAATTTAACTTCAATATTATTGATTGCTGAAGTTAATTCAGTGACAAATTGCTGTACTAATTCACCACGCGGCCCGATTGTACCATTCATGTTTTTTGGTAAACCAACTAAAATTGTTTTTACATCATATTGTGAAACAATTTGCTGAAGTCTTGTAAAATCTTTTTCCAAACTTGTTCGTCTTATTACCTCGACACCTTGAGCGGTAAATAATAATTCATCACTTACTGCTACACCAATTGTTCTATCCCCGACATCAAGTGCTAGTATACGCATTATTCCTCCAAAATATTACTACTGAATTTATGATTATATTATTTTTATACAAAACTCTGGACAATATGCCCCGCAGTAACCGCACAGAGCGCATTTTTCATTAATTTGAACAGCTTTTCCATTCTCTATGCCTAATGCTCCCATAGGACATTTTTGAGCACACTGACCACAGCCTAAACACCAATCTTCAATCAGGAGCTTACGCTTCTTCTGCGCTACTTTCTGGAGAAGATCTTCACTATATTCCAATCCGCTGAAAATTTTACAGTTCAACTTAGCTTCTTCGCGAGTTTGCATGCCGACAGCAACTGAGGCTATGCCAGTCTGGTTTAGTACCCAGTTAAAAGCTTCCAGTGAAACTGAACTTAAGTGCCCGCCCCCTAGAGCTTTCATTGTATATATACCCTTGTCCATACTTGCGGCAAAATTTATAGCCTCAAGCATTTGTTCAACCGCCCCATCGCAAATGCCAATTCCCCGCATATTAAGTATAGGATGTATTACATCTATTTCGTCAATTAAAGAAACAACGCGTACAACTTCGATAGTATGAGTTGAAACACCAATTGCTCGTATCATGCCTTTTTCTTTTGCTTCAAATAAATATTCTAAAGCTTCCCAATGTCCCTTTAAGGTTAATCTAGACGTCTGCTCATGAAGCATAAATATATCAATATAGTCGCGATCTATCTGTTTACAAGCATTCTCAACGCTATTTTTCATATCTTCATAAGTATATGCATACGATTTCGAAGATACTATTACCTCATTCTTACGGTGCTTTATCGCTTCTTTAATATATCCATAAGTTTGATATAACTCGGCTGTATCAATAAAATTAACCCCTGCGTCAAGAGCTTCTTCGATAACAGCTGCTCCATCCTGCAAGGGTAAATTTGCTTGAAGGCACCCGATAGTTAGTGCACCAAAGCATAATTTTGAAACCTTTAACTGAGACTTTCCCAATATTGCATATTTCATTTTATTTATTTTTTAAATACGCACGTACCAATTCTTCTAATAATTCATCGCGCTCAAGCTTGCGTATTATACCACGAGCATTATTATGGCTTGTAATGTAAGTAGGATCACCAGATAAGAGGTAACCTACCAGTTGACTAATAGGATTATACCCTTTTTCGCGTAATGACTGGCACACCTTGCCTATTATAACAGCCGCATCGTTAGTATCTTCATTCTCAACTTTAAACATCATTGTTTCTTCTAAATTGGGCATTGAACATCCTCCTCCCACCATATTATTAACTCTTTTATACCATTATATTCTTCTTAGACTATTTTTTTCCTATTAAATTTTTATTATATTTAGGGGTGAGCCTA
This sequence comes from Dendrosporobacter sp. 1207_IL3150, assembly GCF_036763085.1. NCBI lineage: Bacteria > Bacillati > Bacillota > Negativicutes > Selenomonadales > Sporomusaceae > Dendrosporobacter > Dendrosporobacter sp. 1207_IL3150. The sequence goes on along the minus strand of NZ_JBAIYU010000014.1, from coordinate 48,312 downwards.
TGCCCACCCCTAAATACCATTTGAGTGTTTATTTTATTTGGTTTGTAATAACATCAAAAGCAGCACTGAGTGCTTGATTAATAGCACTAGGATTTTTACCGCCAGCTTGCGCCATGTCAGGTCGACCGCCGCCGCCGCCGCCAGCTACCTTAGCTGCCTCTTTCACAATATTTCCTGAGTGAATCCCTTTCGCAACAGCTTGTTTTGTGGCCATAGCAACAAAATTCACTTTATCACTACCAGATGCAGCAGCTAGAACTACAACGCCGCATTCAAATTTATCCCTTACAAGGTCGGCTGCTGCCCTTAATGAATCCATGTCGCCAGAGCTCACTACACCAGTAATCACTTGTACACCATTTACGACCTGCAAAGTATCAAATAGCTTCTGTACTTCGATTTTTGCAAGTTTTGCATTAGATTCATTTAGGCTTAACTCTAATTCTTTAACATTATTTAGTAGACTTTCAACGCGACTGACGATTTCTTCAGGACGAGTTTTAATCGCATCTGCAGCATCTATTAGCAATTTTTCGCGGTTATTTAAATAGTTTATTGCGCCACGACCTGTTACTGCCTCTATACGTCTAACTCCTGAAGCTACTCCTGACTCACTTATGATTTTAAATAAGCCAATCTCAGCAGTATTAGCTACATGTGTGCCGCCACATAATTCTTTACTGCACTCGTCAACACATACTACACGAACAATTTCGCCGTACTTCTCACCAAATAATGCGGTCGCACCTATTTTTTTCGCTTCATCTTGGCTCACTTCCATAATATTTACTGGAATGCTTTCAAAGATTATATTATTAACATATTCTTCTATTTCAAGCAGTTGCTCATCGGTAACAGGGGTAAAATGCGAAAAATCGAATCGCAGTCTATCTGGACCAACAGAAGAACCAGCCTGATTAACATGTGAACCAAGAACATTTTTCATGGCAGAATGAAGCAAATGTGTTGCTGTATGATTACGTGCTGTTGCAATTCGTCTACCAGTGTCTACCGCTAATTTGACCGTGTCGCCAACCTTTATAATACCTTCTTCAATATATCCAATGTGATAAATAGTACCATTAGGCAATTTTTTAGCAGACGTGATTGACATTTTGCCTAGTGGTCCTTCTACCAAACCACTGTCTCCGACTTGACCGCCGCCTTCAGCATAAAAAGCTGTAGCATCAAAAATGACTGAAGCCTCTTCTCCATCATGGGCTTCATCAACTAATTGGCCGCCCTTCCACATACGGATGACCGAAGCCTTTTCTGTTTTAGTATTATAAACTAAGTTTTCGGTCTCCAATCCAGTCAAATCAGGAATAGAAACACGCTCGTTTTCTTGACGCGCAGCTCTTGCTCGTTCGCGCTGTTCATTCATCGCCTGGTCAAATGAGAGCTTATCCAATTCCATGCCATATTCCGACAGTATCTCAGCAGTAAGTTCCCAAGGGAAACCAAATGTATCATATAATTTAAATGCTGATGCACCGGATAATATTTTTTGATTATTCTGTTCAAGTTCTTTTATATGCTTATTAAGCAGTTCGATTCCTTGGGCAAGAGTTGCTTGGAATCTTTCCTCTTCAAGTTGCACAACTTTTCTTATGTACTCTTTTTTCTGTTGTAATTCTGGGTAAGGTTCGGCAAACATATTCACTACAACATCAACTGCATTAACAAGAAATGTTTTCTCGATCCCCAATAATCTACCATGGCGAATTGCTCTACGAATAATTCGGCGCAGAACATATCCTCTGCCTTCATTAGAGGGCAAAATTCCATCAGAAATCATAACAGTCATGCTTCTCGCATGATCGGCAATTACTTTCATTGAAACGTCAGAGTTTGAACTATTACCGTAGCCTACGCCTGAGATGCTTGCAGCATATTCAATTATAGGGAATAGCAAATCAGTTTCAAAATTTGATTTTTTATTCTGAAGTACTGATGCAATTCTTTCAAGGCCAGCACCAGTATCAATATTTTTCTTTTCCAGAGGCTTATAATTTCCCTCTTCATCTCTATCAAATTGAGTAAAGACTAAATTCCATATTTCTAAATATCTATCACAATCACAGCCAATCGCACAGTCAGGTGAACCGCAGCCGCGCTCTTCCCCCAAATCAACATAAATCTCAGAGCAAGGGCCGCAAGGTCCAGGTCCAATTTCCCAGAAATTATCTTCCATTTTGATGATTCGGCTAGGCGATACACCAATTTCCTTTTCCCAAATTTCAAAAGCTTCATCATCAGTCGGGTATGTAGTTACCCATAATTTTTCTACTGGTATTTCTAAATGTACTGTTATAAACTCCCAAGCCCACGTAATGGCTTCCCTTTTAAAATAGTCACCAAAAGAGAAGTTACCGAGCATTTCAAAAAATGTATGATGACGTGCTGTTCTGCCGACGTTTTCAATATCACCAGTTCTAACACATTTTTGGCTTGTAGAAATTCGCGGATGCGGCGGTTTAAGCTTTCCGGTGAAAAAAGGCTTAAATGGAGCCATACCGGCACCAATCATAAGTAGTGTTGGGTCGTTTTCAGGAACCAGTGAATAACTTGGTAAAATTAGATGATTTTTACTGGCAAAAAAATCCAGAAATTTTTGACGTAATTGGTTTCCGGACATATAAATCAAAGTTATCAACCTCCGTTACGGTTTAAGCCATTCATTTGTGCATTATACATAAATTATCTTTGAATGTCAATAATTGGCGATTATACTAATACCTTAATTAAGTGGCGGATTAAGACTTTCGCAATTGCTGCTAGCGGAACTCCTATTAACATACCTAACAGTCCGCCTAATTCCCCACCGATAAAAACAAAAAATATAACCGAAATTGGATGAAGTCCGACACTTTCACCAAGTATCTTTGGCTGAATTATTGTTCCTTCAAGCTGATGAACCAGGAGAAATAATACTGAAACTTTAAGCGCAAGCAAAGGCGAGTAAAGTAATGCCATCGCAACTGCAGGAGCAGCACCAATTACTGCACCGAAATAGGGAATAATATCTAAAATACCAGCTAATAGTCCAATTAGCAGCGCATATCTTAAGTCTAATAGGTACAGTCCGATACTGACCAATATTCCTACAATAACGGCAATTAATATTTGACCGCGAATTACACCACTTAGCACCTTGTTTATATCTTTAAATGTTGAAATAACCTCTGGTCGCCATCGCCCTGGCAGAATTGAAAGTAATTCCTCTTTTATAGCATACCAGTCATGTAGTAAATAAAACGCCAAGACTGGACTAATAGCAAGTCCAATTATATGACTTAACATATTAACTATGCCTTGGGCTACTTCAGCTACGAAAACCTGCATCTCAGTTTCAATTTTGATAACCGCCTGATCTAGTGCTATTCGCATCGATAGTGGTAATCCTGAATTTTGATACTGATTCTGAATTAATTGTATTAATTCTTCTACTTTGTTAGCCATTTGCGGTAATTCATTACCGAAATTCTCCAATTCATGAACTAGTAAAGGGATGAATTGACTTCCGCCGCCTATTAAGATACTAAATAAAATAAAATATACTAAAACAATTGCCCAAATTCTCCTAATACCTTTAGTTTTTTCAAGATAGCAGACTATAGGATTTAAGAGATAAGCTAAGAATAGCCCAATAATAAAAGGATAAAGTCCGCTTCGTACAACCCATATAAAGTAAGCTGCGCTAATTATAAATATTGCGATCATCGAAATTCTGACATGTTTTTTAGTAATCGTCACTTAAACACCTCAAATAGCAAGCTAATAAATAACCTAGCAATATTTGCTGCAAAAAAAGGAGACCTTGAAGGTCTCTCAATTATTAATCCAGTTTTTTCATCAAGCGCCGGCGAGCACGGCGAGCTTCCCTCATTAATCCTTCAGTTGTTGAGACGACTGCTTCCGCACTGCGTTCAGATAATGGTTTTTTAACTGGTTCTTGCTGTGTTTTGGACATGGGACCTATGATGGCACCTAGTACAGTTCCTACAACTCCACCCCAAAGTAACCCTTGTATAAATCTGCGCATCATGTCACCCCTTTTTTTATTTTGCCTTATTCTTGGATCATAGCAGTTTGTAAAGGCTCAGGATAGATACTCAGTGTTCCATCATCCAGAACATTATAGATCTTTATATCCTGACCTTTCATCACAAATTCCACACAGCATTCCCAACAGTAATACTGTTCTACTCCAACTTTGCCAATTCCGCGTTCACCACATACAGGACAAGTCAACATATGCTCCCACCTTAAACTATGATAACTCTGCTTCGGTATGAAGAAGTTTGGCCATTGATTCTGGAACTATGACTTTGTCTTGTCCAACAATTTGGGCCTGCGGTAATGGCAAACTCATTCGTCCATATAGTAAGTCAGTAATTACCCCATCAGATATGTTATAGGCTTTTATCTCACCAGTTGTGGGCTCAAATATCATGTCCGCCAGAATCCCTATTTGAAGTCCTGACTCGGTAATAATATGCTTATCTAATAGCTCACCCAAATGATACACCTTATTATCTGATGCTGAGAATAAACTAGCTTCCTGTATGACGTCTTGAGTACGAACCATAACTGCATCGCGACCTATGCTGTGTAGATTTTTAAATTCAATGCCTTGTTCGTTCGTGAACCAATTTGCGTTTGATAAAATAATACCTCGCACAGATGCCTGATCAATATCAATGATCACTTCTTGAACCTCGCCAATCTGTGTGCCATTTTCAATCTCCAGCACTGGCAGGCCCAGTAAATCTCTGATTTTTTGCATATTAGGCCTCCAAGCAGATTGTAGTATTATTTATTCCCAGAATAGACGCATTTTATTATGATGATTTTTCAAATGAATAACACACCATCATAATTATTTTATAGCTTTTTTTATTATCCCACCGCCGACCACAATATCATCATGATAAAAAACAACTGACTGTCCAGGTGTTATTGCCCTCTGAGGCTCACTAAACTGAACATGAACTTGTCCATTTTTTAGGGGTGTTATGACAGCTTCTGATTCCTTAGCACTATAACGTATTTTAGCTGCTACTGTTAAAGGCTCGGTTAGCTGATCGATAGTTATGAAATTAAGATCGTCGGCTATGAGTTCAGTACCAAAAACTTCGTTGTTTGCACCAACAATTAAAGTATTAGTTTCAGGATTAAGAGCAACAACATACATAGGCTGGCCAGCAGCTATACCAAGACCTTTACGCTGCCCTACTGTATATAAGGGAAGTCCTTTATGGCGACCCAAAATTTTTCCGCTTACATCAACAATATTGCCAGGTTTTAGTGCTTTAGGAGCTCTAGTCTCTAAGAAACTCTTATAATCATCATCTGGTACAAAACAAATTTCCTGACTATCCGGCTTATTGGCAACAGCTAAACCAAGTTCAGCAGCCATCGCTCTAGTTTGAACTTTAGTATAAACTCCTAAAGGCATCATAAAGTGTTTAAGCGTTGTCTGATTTAAATGGTACAAAGCATAAGATTGATCTTTTGAGGTATCAAGACCTTTACGCAGAAGATATCGTCCGTGTTCATTGCTATATTCAATACGGGCATAGTGTCCAGTAGCTACATATTGAGCCCCTAGCCCTAATGATTTTTGCAGAAGTCCTTCAAACTTTACATAGCGATTACATGCTATGCAAGGATTCGGGGTTTGTCCTTTAGAATATTCAGCGATAAAATAATCAACGACTGTCTCATTAAACATCTGCCTAAAATTAAGCACGTAATAAGGTATACCAATTTTTTCAGCAACACGGCGTGCGTCGTCAACTGCTGATAATGAACAGCAACCTCGGTCTTCGGGATTGTCATTTTCCGCAGTATTATCCCAAATCTGCATTGTTACTCCAATAACATCATAGCCCTCACGCACAAGAAGGGCGGCAGTTAAAGAACTGTCCACCCCTCCGCTCATGGCTACAACCACTCTGGGTTTAGCGCACATGATCAAATCACTTTCCTTCTTTTTTTCTTATATAATCTTTAATTGCCTCATGCAATGCGTCAGCAGCTAGGTTGGAACAGTGCATTTTGGCTGGAGGTAAACCGCCTAATGCATCAGCCACCGCTTGATTTGAAATTTGGAGGGCTTCATCTAAGTTTTTCCCTTTTACTAATTCGGTGACCATGCTGCTTGTAGCGATTGCTGCACCACAGCCAAATGTTTTAAATCTAACATCTTTAATAATATCGTCTTCTACCTGTAAGTATATTCTCATAATATCGCCGCATTTTGCATTTCCAACTTCGCCCACACCATTGGCTTCTTTAATTTCGCCAACATTACGAGGATTGGTAAAATGATCCATAACCTTATCAGTATACATAATTAAAATCCCCTCTCAATTAATGCTTATGACAGTGACTGCACGGATTACTCTCCGCCATAGTGCTCGACCCGCTTAACGGAGACATACTGCGCAGACGTTCAATTATTTCTGGTAACACAGTCAGACAGTAATCAATATCTTCTTCTGTATTCCCGCGTCCCAAACTTATTCTTAATGATCCATGGGCAACTTCATGAGTAAGTCCCATTGCAAGAAGTACGTGGGATGGATCAAGTGAACCCGAAGTACAGGCAGATCCGCTTGATGCCGCAATTCCTTTTAAATCGAGGTTTAGGAGTAGAGACTCTCCCTCTACATACCTAAAACTAAAATTAACATTACCAGGCATTCTTAATGTTGGGTGTCCATTTAATTTAATATCTGAAATCTTTTCCGTAATTCCAGCAATAAGTTTATTTTTCAAAGCTTCAACATGGGCAATTTTCTTCTCCATATCACGCTTCGCAATTTCAGCAGCCTTACCCAAGCCAACAATTCCAGGAACATTTTCGGTACCAGGTCTCAAAGTTCTTTCTTGACCGCCACCCTGTTGGAGTGCTTCTAGTCGTACACCGCGCCTTGCATAAAGAGCTCCAATGCCCTTAGGTCCATGGAATTTATGACCAGATAAAGTAAGTAAATCAATATTTAATTCCTTAACATTTATCGGACAGTTTCCTACTGCCTGAACAGCGTCTGTATGGAAATATATGCCCTTTTCTTTTGCAATTTCGCCAATCTCTTTGATTGGCTGAATGGTTCCAACTTCATTATTGGCAAACATTATACTAATCAAAATAGTCTTATCTGTAATCGCATTGCGAACATCTTCAACACTTACTCTAGCATGTTCGTCAACAGGCAAATAAGTAATAGTAAAACCTTGTTTCTCCAAGTACTCACAAGTATGCAAAATGGCATGATGTTCAATTGCAGTAGTAATAATATGATTACCTTTTTTACGATTTGCCAGTGCGACACCTTTTAATGCCAGATTGTCAGCTTCTGTGCCTCCGCTAGTGAAAAATATTTCATTGGGATTAGCACCAAGTAAAGCTGCTACGTGACCTCTAGCTTCGTCGATAGCCTTGCGTACTTCTCGTCCAAAAGAATGAATACTAGAAGGGTTGCCAAACTTTTCAGTCATATACTCAAGCATGAGTTTTGCTACTTCCTCATCGACAGGTGTTGTAGCTGAGTGATCGAAATAAATTCGTTTCATTGTTACTCATCTCCTTGTTTTTTATCTTCACGGCATAAATCAGCGAGAGAAATCGAATCAAGTACATTATTTATACTATCACGAACTTTTGCCCAAACGCCTCGCGTTACACAAGCACCAGCTCGCTCGCAATAGGTATTTTCAGCTTCATCAGTGAGCACACAGTCTACAGGGGCTATCGGTCCTTCCATAATTGTTATTATATCACCAACCGTAATTTGGGTTGGATCTTTCGTTAAAGTATAACCTCCTTGCGAGCCGCGAATGCTTTTTACATAACCGGCCTTACGAAGGGCACCCATCAGTTGTTCTAAGTAATGCTCCGAAATACCTTGCCTTTGGGCTACACTTTTCAACGATATTGGACCTTGTCCGTAATGCAATGCTAAATCATACATTGCTGCAACACCATATCGCCCTTTTGTTGAAAGTTTCACTGAAATCTCTCCCACTTTATCCGAGTAAAATGATAGGTTTTCTTGTAATTAAAATATAGCAGAAAATAATTTCAATGTCAAAGATTTATATCACACTCTTTATTTTTAGATATTACGCAATATATTATGCTTGCTGTTATACTTTTAAAAGATCAATATCGCTGTGACCATAATGCTTTAAGCCGATCTTTTATCTTGTCTTCCAAACCATTCTCTGTAGGCCGATAATAAACGGCTCCTTTTATTTTAGTTGGAAGATAATCCTGATTAATAAAACTTCCTTCGAAATCATGCGGGTATGAATAATTTATACCATTTCCAAGACTCGCTGAACCTTGATAGTGTGCATCACGCAAATGAGGCGGGATTACGCCGCAATCCTTATGCTTTATATCTGACAAAGCGGTATTTATCCCTATGTATGCGGCGTTACTTTTAGGAGCCGCTGAAATATAGGTTACGGCTTGGGCTAAAGGTATTCTAGCTTCAGGCATACCGAGAAATTGCACTGCACTTGCTGCTGACATCGCAAGAATCAAAGCTTGTGGATCTGCGTTTCCTACATCCTCTGCCGCACATATAACTATACGTCTCGCAATAAAATTTATATCTTCACCGGCAGCAAGCATACGAGCTAAATAATGCAGTGCTGCATCAGGATCTGATCCACGCATACTTTTTATAAACGCCGAAATAACGTCATAATGATTATCGCCTTGTTTATCATAGCGCTGCATTCGCTCGCCGACAATTAGATTAATAACTTCAAGCGTAATTTTCGGAATGGCTGTACCACTGACCATCGCCGCGCATTGCTCAAAAATATTCAGCGCAATTCTTGCATCGCCATTTGCAGCTATATATATACTTTCAAAAATTTCATCGTCATATGACAGAGTCGTCAAACCTAGGCCATTTTCACAATCCACCAAAGCCCTTTTAAGAATTTTTGTTATTGCTCCTAAACTAAGGGAATTTAAACGAATTACTCTCATTCTTGAAAGCAGCGGTGAATTTACAGAGAAATAGGGGTTCTCAGTGGTTGCTCCTATTAAAGTAACTCTGCCATCTTCCACATAAGGCAATAAGACATCCTGTTGGCTTTTATTAAACCTATGTATTTCATCTATAAAGAGAATAGTTCTGCGCTGCTCTATCCTGATACGTTCCTTTGCAGCATCAACTACCTTACGGACGTCTGCAATACCGGCAGCTACAGCATTAAGCTTCTCAAAATGACTGTTAGTAGTATTAGCAATTATTTCAGCTAAAGTTGTTTTTCCCGTCCCTGGTGGACCAAATAGAATCATGGAAGGGACTCTATCTGCATCGATCATTCGGCGTAAAAACATCCCCGAACCGGTAATATCCTCTTGTCCAACGTAGTCCTCCAGAGTTTTCGGACGCATCCTCTTCGCCAATGGAGCGCTTTTGTCAACAACTGACTGGCTGGCATATGAAAATAGATCCACCTTATCACCCTCTTGTTATGCGAAAAAATACCAAACATCATATTTCGAGATTAACTATTAAAATCCTGGTAGTAAAAATATTTTCTTATTTAGTTTATCAAATAAATTCCTTATCCCAATAAAAAAACACCAACTTTAAAAGTTAGTGTTTTTTCATTGTATTATGTTTTCCCCATCATGCCGTAACACTAGTGTTTTGAACCTGCCTCAGCAGGTGGGTGCCCTCCTGTTTACTCGTGGGTTTCCCTTATGGGCATACTCGCCATAAACAGAGTCCAGGCTCCCTTTATTAAGTGTTGGCTCAAAACACTAATATCACACGCACACAGCAGGGTTGAAACCAAGTATTTTTACATGTTTTATATTATCAGATAAATCAGTCAAATGCAAGTGAAGACTCGTTGGAATATTGTTCCACTTACTTTTCTACGATTTCTTGACTGCTGCAGTTGGTCTTATATGCAATTCTTTTAGCTGCTCAACCGCCACTTCAGATGGGGCCTGAGTCATAATATCTGTAGCACTTTGAGTTTTAGGGAAAGCTATTACATCTCGAATTGAATTGCGTTTAGCCATAAGCATAATTAAGCGATCTAGACCGAAGGCAATTCCGCCATGCGGAGGTGTTCCATACTCAAATGCGTCTAGCAAGAAACCAAATTTAGCTTTAGCCTCTTCATTAGACATGCCTATTGCTTGGAATACTCTTTCCTGCAGTTCGCGATTGTATATTCTAATACTGCCCCCGCCAATCTCAGTACCGTTAAGTACCATATCATAAGCTTTAGCCTTGATTCGTCCAGGGTCACTTTCTAAATACTGAACATCTTCATCTCTCGGCGATGTGAACGGATGATGCATAGCTGTCCAACGTTTGTTGTCTTCATCATATTCGAACATTGGGAAATCTACGACCCATAAGAATGATAACTTGTCAGGATCTATTAAGTTTAAACGTTTTGCCATTTCTAGACGAAGTTGCCCCAACGCTTGGGCCACAACAGACGGTTTATCAGCTATGATTAGTATCAAATCGCCTGTCTCAGCTTTAGTCGTATCAGTAATTTGCTTGACAATTTCTTCCGAGAAGAACTTAGTGATTGGAGATTTTATTCCTTCAGCTGTATAGCATATCCAAGCTAATCCTTTTGCACCATAGATAGAAACGTAATCAACCAAGCTGTCCAATTCGCGGCGTGCAATGTTGGCATAACCTTTAACATTTATAGCTTTTACCTGACCGCCTGCTTGAAGAACAGATTCAAATACTTTAAAATCAGAACCTTTAACGGCATCAGATATATTTACAAGCTGCATATCAAAGCGAAGATCTGGCTTATCAGAGCCGTACTTGTCCATTGCTTCGGCATAACTCAAGCGCATGAACGGGCTCGTGATATTAGCACCAATGGATTTCTTGAACATTTCAACAGTCATATCTTCCATCATGCTGAGAATCTCTTCACGGTCAATAAATGACATTTCAATATCAAGCTGAGTGAACTCTGGCTGCCGGTCTGCGCGTAAATCTTCATCGCGGAAGCATCGAACGATTTGGAAATAACGCTCTAATCCAGATACCATTAATATTTGTTTGAAAATTTGCGGGGATTGCGGCAAAGCGAAAAACTTGCCAGGATTTACACGGCTAGGTACAAGATAATCTCTAGCACCTTCAGGTGTGCTTTTTGTAAGCATCGGAGTCTCAACTTCAATAAAACCATTTCGGTCGAAGAAATCGCGCATTATTTTAGTAACACGATGCCTTAGCATTAGATTATTTTGCATTTCTGGCCTGCGTAAGTCTAGATATCTGTATTTTAATCGTAATGTTTCGTCAACATCAATATTATCTTGAATATAAAACGGTGGGGTCTTAGCTTTATTAAGTATTCTAAGCTCGGCACAATATACTTCAATATGTCCTGTCGGCATATTGGTATTAACAGTTTCAGCATGTCTTAATTTAACTGTTCCCCTGATAGCAATAACAAATTCGGTCCGAAGTGATTCTGCTTTAACAAAAGCGTTTTTATCCATTTCAGAAGAAAACACTACTTGTACTAATCCGGAACGATCTCTCAAATCAACGAATATTAAACCACCATGATCGCGACGGCGTGAAACCCAGCCGCATAAAACAACTTCTTTATCTGCATGCTGAGTTGTCAATTCTCCGCATGAATGTGTTCTCTCTAGTCCTAATAATGTATCCATAATTACTCCTCCACCTCGGCATCCAACTTGTTCAATAATTCTTCTACCATTATATGCTGCTGCTCACCGGTCTTCATATCTTTAAGTAATACTTTACCTGTTGCAACCTCATCATCGCCAATAATTACGGCGAATTTCGCCGAATATTTATTGGCAAGTTTCATTTGAGCTTTAAGACTGCGCTCCATAAAGTCCATATCTGCAGTATGTCCAGCTTGTCTAATATTACATAGTAATTTAAAAGCCAGAGCTTGAGCCTGTGTACCAATCGGCATTACAAAAACATTCATATGATGGCCAATACTTGGCAGTAACTGTTGTTTTTCTAACGCTAACAATACCCGCTCCATACCAATAGCAAATCCAATTGCGGGTGTTGGCTGACCACCACATTCTGAAATAAGCCCGTCATATCTTCCGCCGCCGCATACTGCACTTTGCGCACCAAGTGGAGCGTATTGTATTTCAAATGCAGTTTTTGTGTAGTAATCAAGCCCGCGAACTAACCTTGGATTTATTGTAAAATCAATGTTTGCGGCAGTTAGCAATTCTTTTAAATGATTGAAATGAGTATCGCACTCTTCACACAGACAGTCAGACATCTGTGGTGCGCCTTGTGATAATGCCCCGCATTTCTCATTTTTGCAATCTAGTATCCTCATAGGATTGCGATCAAAACGCGACTGGCAGTCCTTACAAAAATTAGTAAGCTTATCACGTAAGAAATCCTGAAGCACAACACGATATTTAGGCCGGCATTCAGGACAGCCAACAGAGTTTATCTGCAAAACCAAATCATCTAGACCTAGCTTTTTTAAGAACTGAGTTGCAAGTAATATAATTTCGGCATCAATAGCTGGTCCTTTTGAACCTATAGCTTCTATTCCGAATTGATGGAACTGGCGATAACGTCCTGCCTGTGGACGGTCATAGCGAAACATTGGCCCTATGTAAAAAAGTTTGGCCGGAGGTGTGTCTGCATACAACTTATGTTCTAAATAAGCTCTCACTACGGCCGCAGTGTTTTCTGGGCGTAATGTTATGCTACGCTCACCGCGGTCCTTAAAAGTATACATTTCTTTTTCAACAATATCTGTAGTCTCGCCAATACCCCGCAGAAACAGTTCAGTATGTTCAAATACAGGGGTTCTTATCTCTCTGTATCCATATAGAGAGCATATATTGCGTGCCTCGTTCTCAACGTACTGCCAATAACCACTGACATCTGGCAGAATATCTTTGGTCCCACGAGGACCTGTGCTTAACATAAAGAAAAACTCCTCCTTATTAAACAAACGCCCTTTCTAACAACTTAAATCTTGTATTTATACAGTCATCAAGTTTGCTAACGTATGTTGTCAAATCTTTTGCATTAAAAAAGCTTTCTAACGACCAATCATTGGTATTTACAATTTTCGTAGTTGCTGCTGGTCCAATACCCAATATAGTCTGGCGCTCTTCCATAATTTGAATGTTATATAAACACTCCGCGCCTGGTCTCGAATACCCGACGTTTTCCAAATTACCGCTCATATATTTTTGACGATACAAATAATACGGCACCATCTTCATTTTAAAAGCAAAATCAGTTGCTATCGAAAGCATCTCCTGCGTTACTTCCTCATTAGGCAGTTCATGCTCCATAATATTAGTCTTCAATAGCGAGCCTCTTTTGATTGCTAATGTATGTATCGTTAAATTATCAGGCTGCAACTCAGATATTTTTCGCATAGTATCTGCAATCATACTTTGGTTTTCACCAGGCAGTCCGACTATAACATCCATATTAATGATTGGAATTCCAGCCTGCCTAATTTTTTCGAATAAATTTATTATATCGCGTGCAGTATGCATTCGTCCAATAAGTTTTAAAGTTTTTTCCTGCATTGTTTGAGGGTTAACGCTTACTCTTGTTACCCCAAGTCTGCGCATTACAGCAATTTTATCGTCATCTAAACTATCAGGCCTACCTGCTTCAACTGTAAATTCGCAAACTTCCGAAGAAATTAATGCATTTTTAACATAAGTTAGCATTTCCTCAAACTGACTACTATTTAAACTAGTTGGAGTTCCCCCACCTACATAAACTGTTTGAACTTTCAAATTGAGTTTTTTGATTATATATTGGATCGCCTTAATCTCTTTGGCTAATGCCCCTAGGAACCAGGTTGCTTTCTCCGGACCGGGCAAAATATATGAAGGAAAAGAACAATATAAACACTTTGTGGGGCAAAATGGGATACCTACATAAACGCTGACTGTATTTTTAGCCTGGTCAGAGGGCAGCAGGAAAGGGCGCTGCCTTAAAGCAATATCGGTAATAAGCTCGGCTTTGCTACGTTCTATGCCATAATCCGTCTTCAAGGAGTTAACTGTTTCTTCACAATCAAGTCCGGCATCCATCATGCGGTGAACTACTTTTGTTGGCCGTATACCCCGCAAAATACCCCAAGAGCTAGGATTATAGTTCGTTAGGCTTTTCATAGCATTAAGAATATTTAGCTTGACTAGCCTACTAATTACTGCCGAATTATCAGAACTAAGTTTTGCAGAGTTCTCTCTGCTAAAACTGCTAACACCGTTTTCGACATTTTTAAAGAAAAGAGTTGTTACTACTTTAACTTCCGTGGTTATCTTTATGATATTTTCGACTAAAACACTATCTTCGGGAAGATTTTGAACAGAATCAATAGACTTCTCGGCAGGTTTTATATTAAATAATTCCATTATTTTATTAACAGAATTATTTATTATTTTATCTTCTTCACTTAAATAAAACCTTTTAATCTGCACATTTATTCTGACATTCATCACAATATCCGTAGAACTTTACTTGGTGATCGACAATTTTAAAATTACTTTTTCGCGCAATAACATTTTCAAGAGTTTCTAAAAGATCATCTTCGAACTCTTTGACCTTTCCACAGCTTAAACAAATGAGATGATGATGGTGATGTTCGGAGTTTTCCTCATTTATTTCGTAACGACTGCGTCCATCACCAAAGTCCATCTTTTGCAGTACATCCATATCACTTAAAAGCTCAAGTGTACGATAAACGGTAGCCAAACCAATTTCAGAAGATTGCTGACGAAGAATATTGTGAACATCTTCTGCACTCAAGTGTTTTTCAGGATGGTCAACGAAAGCCTGCAGTACTATTTGTCGCTGCGGCGTAAGCTTATATTGTCTCTCTTGAAATCTTTGTTTTAAATCGCTCATATTTATTGGCATAATATATCACCTATCTTCCTCAGTAATCCATAAATGCTTTAAAACCACTTTTAATAACGCCGCCGTCGGCACCGCCATAATCATGCCTATAATCCCAAATAATTGCCCGCCAATTAGAAGACTTATAATAATGGCTATTGGATGGAGATCAATAACACTACCCATAATTTTAGGAACAAAGATCTGGTTCTCAATCTGATTTATTACTATATAGTAAACTATTACCTTTAATGCCAGAGCCGGCTCAACTGTGTAGGCAAGCAAAACGGCTGGTACAGCCCCTATAATCGAGCCCACTATCGGGATAGATTCAGTCAATGCTGCTAATAACCCTAAAACTAATGGATACTCGACGCCAAAACTATACATTCCACAGAATACTAGTACACCAATCACAACACACACTAAGAATTGACCGCGAATATATCCGCTTATAACGCTTCCCATTTCTTCAATAACGGAATTAATCTTTTTCCGGCTTCTTTGTGAAAAAAGGTTAACAGTACTCTCTTTTATATATTTCCAGTCTTTTAAAAAATAGTAAGTTAATACTGGCACAATAACCATCTCAACTATACCAGTAGCAAAGTTTAGGATAGAGTTAATGATTTTCCTGACTAAATCTATCGAAAAAGTAGTAACACTAGACGTCAGCTGCTCAAACACATTAGGCAGCTGCTTCGCTATTGCTATTGTTTCGACTCTTTCTTGAATAACAATAGTTAACCTTTGCAAACGCTTTAATATACCAGGGAAGTTTTTTACTAAGTTATCAAACTCATGAATAAACGGAACTACGATGAAGGTTACGGTAATTGCAATGACTAACGAAGTAACAGTAAACGCTATTAGTATAGCAATACCTCGTCCTAGTTTTCTATTTAACAGCTTAACTTGCCACTGACTCAAAGTATCAACCATTGGGTTTAATATAAAGGCTAAAATTATTGATACAATAATTGGTAAGTAAATGGGGGTTGCTTTACTTAATATATATATTCCGCTCAAAACAATAATAATTTTCAGCCAAACCTCAATGGATCTAATCATATTATCCCCCCGCTGTTAGCGTTAAATAAACGGATTATTAGAACGCTCCCATCCTATCGACGTTTCCGGTCCATGACCAGGCAAAACTTTTGTCTCATCTGGCAGAACTAATAATTTGTTTTTTATACTACTGATTAGTTTACCCATTGATCCACCAGGAAAATCAGTTCTCCCAACCGATTCAGCAAATAAAGTATCACCGCTAAACAGCACACCATCAGTATACAGACAAATTCCACCAAGCGTATGCCCCGGGGTATGAATTACCTTAAGCTCGATTTTTCCAACGTTAATTAAATCACCATCCTTTAAAATACGGTCGGCTGGCTTTAATACTAAACTTGATCCTATGTATGCAGATAAATTACGATTTGAACTTGTCAACATTTCAGCATCATCCTGGTGAATCATCACGTCTGCACCAGTTGCCTCTTTTAATTTGTTATTGGCGGCAATATGGTCAGCGTGTCCATGCGTATTAACTATACAAATTACTTTTAGCTGCTCACCATTTAAATAGGCAATTATCTCTTCAGCATTCCCCCCTGGATCAATAATCGCAGTATTTTTGGTTTCCAAACATGTAACTATATAGCAATTCGTTCCAAGATGTCCAACTTCAAATTTAGTAATCTTCATACATATCCTCCATTATAATCGTCTAGGCTACCCAGTTATTTCATGATGTTCCCATGTTCGGTATAGAGCGATAAACGCTGTAAACATCCCTAACCCGACGTAATTTTGTCATGATGTTTTCGAGTTGAGGTAAATTTCCAATATCCAAAATCATTGTGATTGTAGCAGTTTTGTTTTTATGGGTTCTGGCGTTTATAGAACTAATATTAGTTTTGGTTTCAGATGGTATCATCATTAGCTCTGATAAAATTCCTGGTCGATCAACACAAGAAATCTCTATTGTTACTTTATATACATTACCAGTATTAATATCCCAATTAACTTCAATCATTCTTTCATATTCTTCCGGCTGATTAAGAATATTAGGACAATCAGCGCGATGTACCGAAACACCTCTCCCTCTAGTAATGTAACCAACAATTACATCACCAGGTATAGGGTTGCAGCAGCGTGCTAATCTAACCATTAGTCCTGATTCACCTTCAACCAGTATGCCATAGCTAGATTTACGCTTAGTATTTTTCGGTTTAAGACCAGCTAGAATCTGAGATATATTGGGCGGAGTAGTACTGCGAACTTCTTTTTTATGAAGCTCAATCAGCTTTGTCATAACTCCGTGTATAGTGACACCACCAAAGCCTAAGGCAGCCAGTAAGTCATCTTCATTTAAAATATTTAACTTTTTTGCAACCTCTATTAATCTATCACCTTTGGTGAGTTCTTTCCAATCATAACCGAGTTTTTTGCTTTCCTTCTCGATTAATTCCCTGCCTTTAGCAACGTTTTCTTCTCGCTTTTCTTTTTTAAACCATTGCCTAATCTTATTTCTTGTCTCCGAAGATCCTACAATATTAAGCCAATCACGACTCGGACCGTTATTGTTTTTACTTGTGATGATTTCTACTATATCTCCATTAACTAGCTTATATTCCAGCGGTACTATTTTACCATTAATTTTTGCGCCAACACACCGGTGTCCAACATCAGTGTGAATTCGATAAGCAAAATCTAACGGTATAGAACCTGCAGGCAAATCAATAACATCACCTTTGGGAGTAAAAACGAATACTTCATCAGCAAAAACATCTAGCTTTAAAGCTTCCATAAACTCACGCGGGTCCCTTAATTCCTGCTGCCATTCGAGTAATTGCCTAAGCCACGAAAGTTTCTGATCGAATTCTTTATCTGCGCCTTTACCGCCTTCTTTATAACGCCAATGGGCAGCGATACCATATTCGGACACATGATGCATGGTCCATGTTCTTATCTGGATCTCAAGCGGCTGTCCCTGAGTACCTATTACTGTTGTATGTAACGATTGGTACATATTTGACTTTGGCATAGCAATATAGTCTTTAAATCTTCCTGGTATAGGTTTCCACAATGTATGGACTATTCCCAAAGCTCCATAGCAGTCTTTAACTGTATCAACAAGAATTCTTATTGCCGACAGGTCATATATCTCGCTTAAATCCTTATTACCTTTTTGCATTTTTTTATAAATACTATAAAAATGCTTTGGCCTTCCCTGAATGTCTGCTTGAATACCAACTGCTGATAAGCGTTCGGTTAGAATTTTTGTCGACTCGTTAATTAATTGTTCTCTTTCCTTACGCTTTTGTTTTACTTTTTCAACTAATTGATAGTATTCTTCTGGTTCTAGATACCGTAATGCTAAATCCTCTAATTCCCACTTAATATTAGAAATACCTAATCGATGTGCTAAAGGCGCGAATATTTCAAGCGTCTCTTGAGCAATTTTGCGCTGTTTAATCTCTGGCATATGCTTAAGAGTTCTCATATTATGAAGCCGGTCGGCCAATTTTATTAACACAACTCTAATATCTTTAGCCATAGCTAAAAACATTTTGCGATAGTTTTCTAATTGTTGTTCTTCTTTAGACTTATATTCGATTCTGCTTAGCTTAGTTACTCCGTCAACTAGTAAAGCAATCTCTTTACTAAAGTGTTTTTCTATTTCTACAAGTGAATACTTTGTGTCTTCAGCCACATCGTGCAACAGTGACGCGCTAATAGTAACAGCGTCAATTTGTAGATCCGCTAAAATCTGAGCAACGCCTAACGGATGAATTATATATTCTTCTCCTGATACTCGCAATTGTCCGTGGTGTGCATTAAATGCGAATTCATAAGCTTTTATAATTAAGTCAACTGGCGCGTCTGGCTGGTATGACTGAACCTGTGATATTATCTTTTTTATAATTGATGCCGTCGTCTCGCTACCCATCTGCGCTACTCAACCCCATTAAATTGCATTTATACCGTGATACCAGCTTAGGTGAAGTTTAACTACTTCTAAGCTTAACCAAGTTTATTGATGTCTACCGCTATTCAAAGCAAAATCAGTCTAAAAGTTATCCTATTAAGGGACAAACTAATATTTGATAAGTGAGAATATATTATATTTATCAAGAGATCTTCTGCCTTCTAGATATGAAAGTTCAATCATAAATGCTAAACCTACTACAATACCGCCTAATTGTTCGACCATATGCACAGCAGCTTTAGTTGTTCCCCCTGTAGCTAAAAGATCATCTGCTATTAATACTCTCTGCCCAGGTAATATCGCATCTTTATGTATCTCTAGAATATCTTTTCCATATTCTAAAGAGTATTGATAGTTTATTGTATCACCAGGAAGTTTTCCAGGTTTTCTAATTGGGATAAAGCCAGCCTTAAGGGCATAAGCAACAGGAGCTCCCACAACAAATCCCCTTGCTTCTGGCCCAACTACTAAATCGACCTTGACATCCTTAAAAGGCATTGCTATTTCTTCAATAGCATGTTGAAAGGCTATTCCGTCTTTTAGTAAAGTTGTAATGTCTTTAAAACGAATACCTTTTTCAGGAAAATCAGGTATTACCCGAATTTTTTCTTTAAAATCCAAGTCATTCGACCTCCTCTAAAAACTCTCTAGGATATAAGGGCTTATTGATACAGGATAAAATTTCATCAGGCGCCAACTTCATTATCCTGTTTGCAAATAAAGAAAACTCTGTTTTTTCAAGTATTCCTTCATAATATGTAGTTGATTGTTCAATATCAAGCTTTTGACTAGGAACAGGGCACAAAAAGATCTCCCGTCTGCTACCGGACGTTTCCCGCCACACTAGATTTAATTCTTCTAGTATTTTCAGTGCAGCACCAATTCCGCGTTCACTAATAGAATCTTTATATTTTCGCGAAACTATTTCAGAAATTTGAGAATTAGAAATATCTATTTTCTGCTTTTCTTTATGCAACTCTTTAAGTATTAAATATATTCTGCCAATTGTTTCTCTTTCGGGCACAGTATCTTTCAGAATTAAATCATTCAATTTTATATCGTCATTACCAAACAGTAAGTGAATGGTACTTGTTTCACCGTCACGCCCTGCTCGACCGCACTGCTGATTGAAGGTCGTTAAATTGAAAGCCATGTGATACTTAATTAAATGACGTATATCTGACAAATCAATTCCTTCACCGAATGCACTGGTAGCAACAACAACATTTAAAGTTCCATCTCTAAACCAATTTTCAACTTTTACACGCCATTCATTATTTAATCCTGCATGATAAAAGCCAATTTGTTGCGCTGATTCTGGCAGATATTCTCTTATCTGATTAGCAAGCTCAAAGGCCGTTTTACGGCTATTAACAAAAATTAGCGTCTTCTCCTGTCTCTTTATTATATTAATAATATATCTAAGCTTATCGGTCGTGTTTCTTGCATCAGATAAAACGAGATTATGTCGTATTGTTTTATCTATTATTACCTGTTTTATGTCTAAAACATTTTTGATTGTATTTACGGTTTCATCATCCGCAGTTGCAGTTACTCCAAGAACTAACGGATTCCCTAATTTTGCCATAATTTGGCCAAGTCTTTGATATACCGGCCTTTGTTTCGAGCTATGACTAATGTGATGACATTCATCAACAACAAAAAAGCCAATTCTATTGATTTGCGACTCTATATAGCCGATATTTGCTTGAATGAATTCAGGTGTCGTAAGCAATACATCTACATTTTCGCTATTGAGAGCCTCAAAAAGCATCGCACGTTCCTCAGTTGTAAGTGTTCCATTACCCTTAAAAACTCTTATACCTAATTTACACATAACACGTGTCAAGCTTAAATACTGATCATTAACAAGGGCTCGAAGCGGATAAATTATTATTGTCATTTTTTTCTCTCTAATAGCAATGTCCGCTGCATGAGTCTGAAAAATGGCAGATTTACCGCGCCCTGTTCCCATAATAGCTAGAGTATTTTTACTTGCTGCTAAATGATTTAATACTATTTTTTGACTATCATGGTAGTTCCTATCTCCTAGTAAAGCCTTTCGTATATCATCTATACCAACTGACTTATCGTTTATGCTACAATTATTTTTCTGTACGCAAGGCTTATATATTCGAACATTAACACCCAAAATACTATTTTGAATCCCAGTAATATCAGTTACTATACAATTATAACTCAAGCCAGAATCTAGCTTTCCAGCAAGTTCACGCGATAATTCAGATCTTAAGAAGCCAACTTCCTCACCATCAACTGTTTTTACTATAATTGCATTGGTATCATAGGTGTTTAATGGGTCACGCTTCAAACTTAGCTGCTGGCCTACTGTTAGTTTTGCAATTACCACTTGTCTGTCATTAAAGGTAACGCCGACGATTTTGGTAAAGAAACTTTCTTTATCTAAAATATTGGTGTATTTCGAAGGAGAATGATCTGTAATAAAGAGTTTATCAATTTCAGTTAAGTCATCTGTGTTTTGACGTATATCATGCGCACGAAGTTGAACATTGCAAATACCGTTCCAATTATTAATTTCTGGCTGAAAAGCTATGTCGATATGGCTATTAATTGGGAATTGTTCAGTAAGCTTTCCCATTTCCCAGGCAATACCATCCCCGCAGTAATTTTTGCGTCGCACTCTAAACTTCAAATGTCGTCCATCTTGCCCAATTGAACGGATATCCGCTAATGTAACATCTTTGCAGGCAAAAACCGGACTAGGATTTCCCATTCCAAAAGGTTCAAGACAAGCAATTTGTTCTAAAAAGGACATATTAACTTCTTCAAGCCCTACCATGCAATCTATATTTAATACTGGCAGGAAATCCTCAGCAGTCAGAACTTCCTCAGCAATTTTGCTTAGTCTCTCTCTAAGAGCTTCGATTTTGTCAGAGGTAACACTTAAACCTGCAGCCTGACGATGACCACCATACTGTATTAACAAGTCACTACATTGATTTAAAGCATTGTAAATATCAAAACCAGGGATGCTTCGGCAAGAAGCTTTACCCATACCGTCTTTCAAACTAATTATAACCGTCGGACGATAATATCGATCAACAATTCGAGATGCTACTATTCCAATAACGCCAACATGCCAGTTCTCGCCAGCCAAGACTAGCACTTTTGATGATTCCAAGTCAACTTTACTTAGCTGTTCTTCAACTTTACTGAGAATTTCCTTTTCTACTGCTTGGCGTTGTGAATTTTCATGGTTGAGTGTTTCTGCTAGTTCTTCGGCTCTAACTATATCAGTTGTTAGTAATAATTCTACCCCAATAGCCGCTCGTCCTAATCTCCCAGCAGCATTTAACCGTGGTGCAAGGACATAACCAATTTTCCCAGAATCAAGTTTATCACTTGTTAGGCCACAAGTATTAATAAGCGCCCTAAGACCAATGTTATCGGTATTTGATAATTGTTTTAGACCTTCTTTAACCAATATCCGGTTTTCGCCGACTAATGGTACTATATCTGCAATTGTACCGAAAGCAACAATATCGAGAAATTCTGTCATATCAGTCTTTTTTATTGTTTGCCAAATAGCTTGACACAATTTAAATGCTACTCCTACCCCCGCCAAGTTTTTTTCGGGGTAGGAACAATCTAATCTTTTAGGATTAATTATCGCTAATGCTTCAGGTAAAACTTGTGGCGGCTGATGATGGTCTGTAACTATTATGTCTAACTGATTATTAACCGACTTGATCTCGTCCACAGCACTTATTCCACAGTCCACCGTAATCATAAGCTGTGTCTTGCTGTGAACTAGTTGCTCTAATGCCTCAATATTTAAGCCATATCCTTCACTTTGACGATCAGGTATATAATAGTCCGCATTCGCACCAAGTAAACTTAAAACTTTAACCATTAACGCGGTAGCTGTAATTCCATCAACATCATAGTCTCCATATACGACAATCTTCTCACAATGTGTAATCGCCCTAACGATGCGCTCAACAGCTTTATCCATGTCTTTTAACAAGAATGGATCAGCAATGTTAGCGAGATCACCATATATAAATTGGTAGGCAGCTTGTTCCTCGACTATCCCGCGATTAATTAGAAGCTGAGCTATATCTTGTGAAATATTTATCGATTTACAAAGCTGTTTTTTTAATTCTGGCTTGTTAGGGAAAAACCGCCATAACTTATGTAGTTTGGCCATAAAACCTCCATATCATAATAAAAAAAGACTACATATCAAATTTATCGGATAAAGTTAAATAACTGTAAATTATTACACAATCATGTATTATTCTTGGAAAGTATACAATTATCCTTTTATATTACCAAAATTAAAGAGATATTAGTTCTTAATCTCAAGTGAACTAATATCTCTCTAATTTTGCTGTCTTTTTATACATTGATCCCATACGGCTTTGACCATGATTTCTTTTTCTAGCTCTTCCAAGATATATGCACTGCCACCTGCGCATTCTGCTAGTTGCGTGAGATAGTTATGATGCGGTTTTAATCCAATACATGTGAATCCGTAGCCATAATTTTTTATGTCCTTTGCAGCAAAAAGTGCATCTGCTACTGGATCCCTCGAACTGTCAGCCATTGTAGGTATACCATCGGTTATTAGTATTATTAAGGGGTTATACGTTTTAGTATTATTAAGGTATTCCAAGCATGTCTTTATCCCTAAAGCTAAAGGTGTAGCACCTAAAGGTTTAATTTCCCGTAAACCAAGTTCAACTTCACTGTAGTCTCGTGTTAACGGCACCAAAACTCTTGCACGATTTTCCTGAAATAAAACTACCCCAATTCGATCAGGTGATGTCAATAATAGATGCCTAACTAAAAATTTCGCGGCTCTTATCCTTTGACCAGCCATACTTGCACTAGAATCTATTATTAGACATATTTCAGATTTTGCGGCTTTCTCTTTTAGTAAATACCTGAAATCATTGCACTCTATCCTAAATAATTGGCTATTCTCTAAGATCATTCTCTTTGCAGCAGCGCATACCGTTTCAGCAATATCCAACTCACCTTTGCAATGATTCCTTTCAGCAACCTGCTCAGTCTCGCATCCAGTTCTCCAGTGGAACGTTTGATTCATTATTTTGCTTTTTCCTGTTTGAATTCCTATTGGCTTAATAACACGCAAGGCTTTGCGTAAATGCGCTTCAATCTCAACAGTATTTCGAAGTAGATATTTTTGTAATTCTATGCCATAGTTAGTTAGTTTTATAGTTTTTTTCTCGATATCTACAATCCCCATACCTACAAGGCGTTCAAGGGTATGCTGGCTGTTACCATTCTGTTCTAGATTTTGTAATAGTTGATTTTTACTAGTACCGCTATTAACCTTATCTAGAAATTCCTGAACTTCTTCAATTGTATCAAAATCGTTAGTCAACTCTAACGAATCTTTTAGGATTTTATGCTGCTTTACTGCCTGTGACATTTCAGTATCAGAACTCTTTTGCTGCATGAACGAATCATTTTGATCTGCGTAGGCTGACAAGTCCGGTTTTTCATTTTCTTTTTCTTTTCCCTTTACATTAACGATGCGCTCATTGCATCTTAACTCAAAACCAAGGGCTAAAATTGCATTTTCTACGGCTAGTACTGCATAAAATACAAATGCCAAATGGCGGGAAGGCATCATCACAGTCATATGCACATGGTTTTCGTGAGCTCGCCTTATTGAAAGTTTTTTGCCGTAGTTTAAAGACCCAGTAACGCGTCCTCCCCCAGTACCAGTTTGAATATCAATAAAATCTGCATTTATCCCATCACTGCCAGTTTCCGCAAAAACTATATTATTCAACGAAAACTGAAAATTGTACGAGTCAACCGCTTTTTTTAGAGAGGCTGCAACAATATTGTGATCAACCAGAGCACGTTCATGAAAAATATCTAAATGATAAACGCGGTCCGTATCACTACGTTGATAAAACGCCTGACCAGCGTCCACGTCCTGTAGAATGTTTATTATTTGAGGAGTTAAAGGGTTAAAAGTATGCACCTTCTGGCTAATCACTGTACTTTGCCCAATTCTTGCTCCTTTGCTTTTTGTTAATATACTTTTTAAATTTCGAACTGGCAAGGCCATATTTGCTAAAAATTGCACATCATTTTGATCCCAGTTAAATGCCGCCATTTACTTTTTATCCTCACTAGCCACAAAATTATCCAATGAATGGTTAATTAAAGGAATTGCGCAGTGTGGCGGAGCAACAATTGCCGCATCATTTGAGGTCATAACTTTATGCGCATCTTGCTGTTTGTTAAAATTACTTTGCCCTAACTGTGAGTTTTGCGAGCTATTGTTGTTTCCATTATTTTTTTCTCCGCCTTTGCCGCTAGCGCTATTATTGTTATTATTTGCCTCGTTATTAGCATTCTTGTTGTTTCCGCTAGCACTTTTTCCTTGTGATTTATTCGCATTAGAATTCTGGTTTTTACTTTTTGGGTCTTGTCTTTGCTCTTGCGGCGAACTACGATTTTTTAATTTAAACCTAAGTTTATTATATAGATCGATTAGTAATTGTTTTAAATAGGAAGTCTGTTTGGATTGACTTTCCTCATTACCTTCGCTTAACTCTTTTACTAAACTATTATCAACTGATATCATGCTTGATTTAACTGGCTGAAAATTAAGGCTCTCAAGATACCTTAATATATTAGCTATATTAGCTTTATCTGTACGATGCCCTAAGACTAATGGTACAACCTTTATTAAATCACTCATCTGAGCAAGTTTACGCCCCTCCATCAAGGCAACTAGCCCTGACGCCGTTTCCATACCTTCAATTGCTCTTAAACTTTCGATACCATAATCAACGTAAATACTCGCCAGTGCGCCTTTAATTCTTTCATCCATGCTTACTGTATTGATACTACCAGGTATTTCAATGTGTTTATTTGCTATATGAATCTGCTTACTGCGTCTTTCCAATATAGCCATAATATCACTATAGGCACTTGGTCTTCCCATACTTACACCTAGGTCGAATCTATCAGAAAGCTGTTTTCGAACTTGGACCAACGGTCCAGGATCTTCATCTGGATTTGAAGCAGCCCAAACAGCTACGTTTATCGGCAGCTCAACCTTAGGAATACCTGTTTCTTCGACTTGTATCCGTCCTGGTTTTGTACCCATTACATCAAGTAAAACATCTGCTAACTCTGGTGAAGTGTCGGCCAGTCTATTTATCTCATCTACAAATATAATTCCCCGATGAGCTTGTGGAATAGTACCAGGCAGCAAGGCTGCAGTTGGCTGTACTCTGTCGGTTAATTTACCTAAATCAATACTGCCGACTACCGTGCCGATTTTCGCTGAATGTGATATTTCCATAAAAGGGCAAGGTACTATCTCTGTCCCAATTGCTGCTATTTTATCTGGCAATAGCTCACGATGCTCAGGGCAGTGGGGATTAGCTGGGTGACAATTATAGATGCAGTTCTTTATCCTAACAATCGGCGGCAATATTTCTTTTACTGCACGCATAATAGTTGTTTTTCCAGTCCCTCGCAAACCTTCAGCATGTATAT
Source organism: Dendrosporobacter sp. 1207_IL3150 (assembly GCF_036763085.1). NCBI lineage: Bacteria > Bacillati > Bacillota > Negativicutes > Selenomonadales > Sporomusaceae > Dendrosporobacter > Dendrosporobacter sp. 1207_IL3150. Next base: position 21,858 of record NZ_JBAIYU010000014.1, on the reverse strand, counting down.
GAAAGGGGTGTCCGCTTGCTAATGCGATAATCGACATTTCTACAGTGCGAAACAGTTCTTGGTTACCGTCATGTCGAACTAGTTGATAGTAAGATTTCAACGAAACCCCTCCTGATTATAAATATTACTTTAGTAATCAAATAAGCCTCTCACAATATTTAATGTGGAGATGGCTTGACTATATTTTGCCCATAAGTAAAAGTTAAATACTCTTTGAAATTAACCTTAACCCCATAGCAATGTCGCACCTACATATCATGTACATGGGCCTTCAACTAAAATATATGCGCTTTACTTCAAATAAAAATATATCTGATAGTTAGAAAGATAATTATATTAGCGCAAGTAAACCTAATAAAAGCAACTAAAGCTAACCTTTTTAGTACTCGAGCTACCGTTGTCCACCTTGGAAGCAAGTTTTTGCCAACTATTAGTTCCCAAAGAATTGTTCCGGCAACCGGTCCCAAGATAGCATCACTAACTATTAACCCCCCAAGATTTCCTGCAGTAGTATCTGTACTGAACGATCTAGTAACACGTTCATGCTGTGTCAGGTATTTCCTGAGACTACGTCCTCCAACTTCTGCTATAAGTACAAGCGAAATTAAGACATATAAGATCCATGTCTGATACGTCATAAAATCAGTTGCAAAGCCGTATAAGATTGACCCAAAAAGAATTATTACCGTGCCTGGAATACGCGGAAATAATGTACTGTAAAGACCGATAACCATTATTAATATAACTGCAAGTTTTAATAACACAATTTTATCCTCTTCTTGCAATATCTTTATTATCATTATGAGTGATTTAGCCCATATTTATGTAAGGCATATGCAGTATAGAGGATAAATAATATAGTTAAAATTCCAGCGTAACCCATAATATCAATAATAGCTGCAAAACTTAATAAGCTTCCTAAATATACTAATACAGCCGAAATAAATAAAGAGCATTTTAGAGATAGGCCAGTCAGAATTTGTACCTGCCTAGCATTTACGGTCATTGCAGGGACCATAGCACTTATAAAAGTACATAACAAAATAAAGTTAAAAAAGTATAATCCAATTGGTCCAGACATTTTGCTCACTAAATTGCTAACTGCGAGTGGCCCGCTTATTCCCGCCAGTACAATCAAATGAACAAGTCCAAGAGTAAACGTTCCTTCGATGATTTTTGCTAAGATAATTAAGTAGATTGTTTTACAACCTCTTTTAGCTAAATATGCAGCAGTTTCAACAATTAGCGCAGAGCGCATGCCACCTGCATTGTACCCCACTAAAGCCGAAACTAGCAGCCAATTTATTTCCCCGCTATTCCACTTGACATCTGGAACACTAAAACCATGATAAAAGAATATCACTAAGATAGCTGGAACGATCAAAAGCGAAATATAGTTCGATAATTTTAGTAACTCGTGTGCTGAGCCGGTTGCTAGCAACGAAAAGAAAATTATACACATAGGAATTGCAAAACTTAGTGGTATATTAAATAAACTATTCGTTATCCATCCTGAATATAGTCCACCTGTCAATACACTTGCTGGTATGCAAATTGCTAATATTACTAATGCCGATATTTTTTTCCCTCTACTTCCGAAAAGCTTTCTAACGACAACGACTAATTCATGTCGGCTTTTTACACCAATCCAAGCAGAGACACCAGCAATGATTGACCCAAAAACTAAATATGACAGAATAGTAATAACATAAATCTCTTGTCCTAGATTCACCGCCATATCAGGCACTACTGCAACATTGTCTCCAGCTATGTGAGCTATTGCTAAATAAAAGCATGGTAGAAAAATCCACACATTCTTCACCTGCCCTCTCTGTGTTAACATGATATTAACAATTACGAGTTTTGGTGATTGAAATAAATAAAAAATGAGACTTAGCAATTAATGCTAAGTCTCATTTTTTATTTATTTTGCCGGTTTTGGCATTCTTTTTCCTTCGGAGTATTCTTTAAATACTACCCATAATTGGCTGGCATTAAATATTGATGAGTATGCTCCAGCTGTAAATCCGATCAAAAGTGCTAATGAAAAGTTTTTCGTAGTTTCACCGCCAAAGAAGTATAGTGATGCGGTAGCAAATATTACGGTAAGAGTTGTATAGATAGATCGGGTCATTGTCTGAATTATACTTTTGTTGACCAGTTCACCAAGGCCCTCGCTCTTACGATAGGTTTTTAGGTTTTCCCTTATCCTATCAAAGATAACGATTGTATCATTTATCGAGAAACCCACTATAGTTAGAAGCGCAGCCACAAAAGATGCATCTACCTCTTTATGTAGCATTGAAAAGACCCCTAGTACTAATAGAATATCATGGACAAGAGCCAGAATACCTGCAATAGCGAATTTAAATTCAAAACGATATGTAATATAGGCAATCATTAAAACCCATGAGGCTATTAATGCCAGCACGGCCTGCTTAGTCAATTCAGAACCAATAACTGCACCTACTTTTTCAACACGCAGAACTTCGAAATCACCTAGTTTCTTCTGCAAATCAGCCATGACAGTACGCCGCTGCTGCTCATCCAAGACATTCGTGCGAACAAACACATTAGGTGCTGCTTCAGCTTGCTCTGTTGAGGCCAGCTGAATAGTACTGTTTTCTAACTGGTGCTCTTTTAATACCGCGCGTACTTCAGTTACAGTAACCGGACGAGAAAATTTTAAATCTAAAAGCGTTCCACCAGTAAAATCAATTCCCAAATTAAAGCCCTGCATAGCTATAGAAATTAGGCCAGGAATTATAAGAAGCGCAGAAAGTAAAAACCACCATTTACGTCTACCTACAAAGTCGAATTTCATAGATTTCCCCCCTGCGCCCCAAACAATTTGCCGCTTTTAAACGCCTTAGCATACATAAGCGTTCTCAGCAACCATTTAGTAACAGTGATTGCAGTAAACATACTTATTATAATACCCAGTCCAAGGGTAATAGCAAAACCTTTAATAGGTCCAGTACCTAAGTAAAATAACACACCGGCAGCAATTAAGGTCGTAATATTTGAATCCAAAATGGTTTTAAAAGCTCTATTAAACCCTGAGTCCATAGCCGCCCGAAGTGTTTTCCCTGATCTAAATTCCTCTTTAAAACGCTCGAAAATCAAAACATTAGCATCAACTGCCATTCCCATTGATAAGATAATGCCAGCAATACCTGGTAAAGTCAAAGTAGCATTCAGCATTTTCAAAGCTGTTAATAGCAGCAGTACGTAGAGCAATAAGCTGATGTTTGCGACAAATCCGGAAAGTCTATAATAAAGCAGCATAAATAGTACAATTCCGCCTATACCAATTGCGAAGGCATTAATACTCTTTTGCTTAGAGTCTTGACCAAGGGATGGTCCGACAGTCCGTGTTTCCATAATATCAACCTTGACAGGCAACGAACCTGAACGCAGAAGTATAGCTAAACGCTGCGCTTCTTCAATAGTTCTGTTACCAGTAATAACAGCTTTTCCGCTAGGAATGGCTTCCTCAACAACTGGCGCTGTCAGTACTTGTTTGTCCAAAAGAATAGCAATATGTTTCCCAATATTTTTTGCAGTTAGATCGGCAAACTTTTTTGCACCTTCTTCAGAAAACTCTATCGACACAAGATTACGATTACCTTGGTCAATCTGAGCTCTGGCATCTTTTAAGTCCGAACCAGTCATGACAGTCTTACCACTTTCATCCTGAAATTCCAAGAGTGCCGTTTTTCCTAATATCTCAATAGCCTTTTCTGGATCCTTTACACCTGGTAATTCAACAATTATTCTTCTATCTCCCTGACGCTGAATAATTGGTTCAGTAAGCCCCAGTTCATTTACACGTCGTTCAATAATTTTAACAACTCTTTGAACAGCGTCCTCATCAACTTTAGCTTCAGGCGTATCCACAGCCTCAAGCACTATATGTGTTCCACCCTGCAAATCAAGACCTTGTTTTATCGATCCCGCTAGGGGTGAAATATAATAGCCAAACACACCGACGATTGCCAATACTATTACCAAAAACTTGGTAAAATTCCCCCATCTCAAGTATTTCTCCCCCAATCTTACTAAATTACTATTAATTACAATTCGATTTTAATTATAGCTGGAATGTTATGACAATGTCAACGAAAGCCAAAATACTAGAGCAACTGATTATTATTTATTATTAAGCAAAATCGACATTCTAAGTACTCAGCTGCTCTGCGGCACATAACCATTCTAGCTAAAAATATTTCAAAATACTCCATTACTGGGCATATTTTTGTATCTATTGTAACAGCAAGAGTAATGGTCTTTAACTCCCGATTCACAGTAAGCGAACTATTTTCTGCTGCATAATTAACCCTATCATGAATTTCAAATTTCGCAAAATCGGTAGTTGTTACCCTTGACCTATATACATCAGATTTGTCGGCGAGTATTAACGCTGAGGCTACATGATTGATAGCATTGCCCCGCTCTTCCTCATGATTGCCAATTGCGGAAATTACTAGGGCGATCTCTTCTGGCACCATGCCTAGCCGTGAAAGGATATGATAAGCCATTACAGCACCAGTGCCGCCATGATTATATCTGTTAACCATATTAGCAATATCGTGCATATAACCCGAAATAGCTGCCAGCTCACATTCACGCTGATCGTACCCAAGTTCCTCTAATACCTTATACGCTCTGGCAGAAACAATACTTGCATGACGTTGTCCGTGTTCCGTAAAACCTAACCGGCTGAGATATTCCGTGCTGCGCGTTAGGTATACTGTTACTTCGTGATCAGCTTTGATGTCTTTTACTGTAATTTGTGCCATATCAATTACTCCTCTCTATATAGCTTAACACAGTCTGAACAACATCATCCTTTGTAAGAGAATCTGTTTGAATGAATAAATCTGCATTCTGTTTAGCATCGACTAGACGTTCCCTTTGGACAGTCAATCGATCCTCTCCCCAAGTTACATCACGCCGTTTTCGTATAGCAGGTAATGATGCGTCAAGCATTACTAGTACATCAGGTTGCTTTTTCTTCCATAGTTTCTTAATACCGGAATGTTCCTGAGCTACGTTATATGCCTCAACACCCAATTCCTGCAATTTTCTTACTAAAGTAGTTTTTCCTGACGCACATACACCAACAACAGCTACCAGCATGTTTACCCCACCTTTAACACGGAAAAGATACATTCATCCGCCTTATTTTATGAGTATAATCGGTATCACATATTCCCATCACGACCACCGTCATATCGTCACCCGGTCGATACTCGTCTATCTCAAGGGCATATTCTAAAATGCTGTCGGCAATAAATGAAACATCTTCGGCATTATTGTCTTCGATAATTTCGAGAACTTTTTCAAAATTAATAGACTTCCCCTTTTTACGTCCAGCCGACTGTATCCCATCTGAATATGACACTAAAATCATTCCCACTTCTAGCGGAAATTGATACATAACCGGCTTCATTCTTTTATGTACACCAATTGAACTGACATCTTCATCGTATATATTTATACAATATTCATCTTTAATAATTACCGGACAGTTAGAATTTCTGCTAATCACTATAGTATTTGTATCTAAGTCTGCACTTATTAAAGTAAGTGTAGAAGATACTTTGCCATCTTTTACAGCGTAAAGATAGTCATGAACTGCTCGGGCAACAGCACCGTCTCTTGCCCCATCGGCAATCAATGCGGCAGCTTTGTTAACTACTAAACTACTGGTATTTTTAGCTGCTTTTCCGCTGCCCTGTCCATCAGCTAAAATTACAGTAATCCCTCCTTGCGGCCTTTCAGCTACCTCTGCACTATCACCGCAAAAGGAAACAGCATATTTATTTGTTTTTGCAATTCCAATCTTTATCTCCACTTTTATACTCCTATTTTGAAACTTAGAATAGCCAAGTCATATATAGTAAAACTTGAACAATTACAGGCGATAAGTATCCTAAGTCTTATAAAAGTCCAATATATCTCAGGATAAAACAAGCAAAATGCTGCCGAAGCTACATTTTGCTTGTTCTACAATTTATTATGCCATCTTTTGTTGCTAGATAGTCAACTAAAAAATCATGTTTTTCGCAAGGAATATCTGCAACAATCTGACATGACAAAGCAAGTCCAATAAGTACTGCGTTGTTTGCTCGAGGCAAAAAACGATCATAAAAGCCAGCACCCATACCAAGCCTTTTTCCTTGAAAATCAAAAGCAACACCTGGAGTAATAATCAAGTCAATATCACTTGGATTAAGAAATGAAGTTTTAGATATATCTGGGGTTAATATACCATATTGCCCAACCACGAGTTCCGATAAGTCATTAATCAATGCGGCGCTCATAATCCCATGCTTTTCTCCGACATATGGTAAGCAAACTGTTTTATTAGATGCTAGCGCATGTTTAATTATTGAGATAGTCTGCGGTTCATCAGCCATAGGAGCAAAAGCCATAACTATATTAGACTTCAGGTAATTTGACCAGCTAGTTATATGCTCCGAAATGCTGAGACTTTCATCTGCAAGGACATTACTTTCTAAGCTGCGCCGACTGGCTAGTATAATTTTTCGAAGTTTTCTTTTCTCTTCGCTCACAGAACGCATCAGAATATCCTCATTATAACTTACTTTTTAGGGTTATTTTTTGTGTCGCTTTCGTTTGTAGTTACGGCACTGCGTGAAATATTAATTTCAACCTTATCAGCCACTTTAATTGTGACAATTTTATCATTCAGTGCGGTTATTGAACCGTGAATTCCGCCAGCTGTTATAATACGATCACCTTTTTTAAGACTGCTGAGCATGTTAGCACGTCTTTGTTGCTCCTTCTTCTGAGGCCGATATAATAGGAAATAAAAAATAACCCCCATAAATATAATTGGCCCGTAAGAGGCTAACATTTGTACAACTTCTGGTGATAAATTCACTTAAAATCCCCCTTATAAATAATTATATACAACATATTCCACGAATTATTCTATAATCCTCTTAGCGTAGGCTATATTGAGCTAAGAATTCCTGCCGGAAAGAAACGAATCTATCTTCCAGTATGGCCTTACGCATATTTCTCATAAAATCGAGTAGGAAGTGTAAGTTATGCATAGTAGTAAGTCGTATCCCAAAAATTTCTTCTGTTTTTAGCAAATGGCGAATATATGCCCGCGAAAAATTCCTACAAGCATAACAGCTGCAATCAGGGTCAATTGGTCTGAAGTCACGTGCGTATTCGGCATTTTTGATAACCAGTCGACCGCGACTGGTCATTACTGTACCATTTCGCGCTACTCGAGTTGGGAATACACAATCAAACATATCTATTCCATACATTACACCCTCTACCAAGCAGTCCGGTGTTCCTACACCCATTAGATAGCGTGGTTTGTTAACAGGCAGTTGCGGAACAGTGTGCTCAAGCATTTCATACATTAGCGGTTTGGGTTCCCCTACACTTAGTCCACCAACAGCATATCCAGGGAAATCTAGAGATACTAGATCTCTTACACTCATTGTTCTTAGATCCTTGTACATACCGCCTTGAACTATACCGAAAAGCGCTTGATCTTTTCTCGTATGAGCTTTTTTACATCTTTCGGCCCATCTAGTCGTACGTTCTGTTGAAAGTCTGGCATACTCATGTTCTGCAGGATGAGGAACACATTCATCAAATGCCATTATAATATCAGCGCCAAGTGCCATTTGTACTTCCGTTGCCTTCTCAGGCGATAGGAAATGCTTTGAACCGTCAATATGCGAGCGGAAAGTTACCCCTTCTTCAGTTATCTTACGCAACGGTCCTAAACTAAATACTTGAAACCCGCCGCTATCGGTAAGAATCCCCCGATCCCACTTCATAAAATTATGGAGTCCACCTGCTTCAGCAACAAGGTCATGTCCAGGCCGTAAGTACAAATGGTATGTATTGCTAAGAATTATCCCAGCTCCCATCGCCTTTAATTCATCAGGAGACATAGCCTTTACAGTAGCTTGTGTGCCTACTGGCATAAAAATAGGAGTATCAAAAACACCGTGTGGTGTATATAAACGTCCAGCACGAGCGCCAGTTTTAGAGCATTGTTTTATTAATTCATAAGTTATAGCCAACTTAATTCCACCTTTTAAGATATATATTAGTTCATATTATTAGCATGGCATCTCCAAAGCTAAAAAAACGGTATTGCTTATTAACAGCTTCTAAATATGCCTTTAAGACAGCTTCACGACCAGCAAAAGCACTGATCAACATCAGCAAAGTAGATTTAGGAAGATGAAAATTAGTGATTAATCCATCAATTATCTTTAATTCACGACCTGGATATATAAATATGTCTGTCCAACCACTTCCAGCTTCGACTAACCCATTGATAGCAGAAGACTCAAGCGTTCGTACAGCTGTAGTTCCTACAGCAATTACCCGGTTCCCTTGTTTTTTAGCATTATTTATCAACTCAGCAGTTTCATCTGGAACTGAATAGTATTCCTTGTGCATAACATGAGTAGTGATATCTTCTACATTAACAGGACGGAAAGTCCCAAGCCCTACATGCAGCGTAACAAAAGCAATATTAACACCAATACTTTTAATATCTTGAATTAATTTTTCGGTAAAATGTAATCCAGCAGTGGGAGCCGCAGCTGATCCTCTTTCGCGTGCATATACCGTCTGATATCGCTCTTTATCATCTAGCTTTTCCTTAATGTATGGTGGCAAAGGAGTCTCGCCAAGCCGATCAAGTATCTCTTCAAAGATACCTTGGTAAGTAAACTTTACAATCCTGCCGCCGAAATCAGTATCAGCGACAACTTCACATGATAATTCATTACCAAATTCAATTTTCGCCCCAATACGAGCTTTTTTCCCTGGCTTTACAAGCACTTCCCACTCATCTCCAGCCTTTCGGCTAAGAAGAAATACTTCCACTTTCCCCCCGGTTTCAGCTCGTGAACCGAACAATCGCGCTGGTATAACTTTTGTATCATTAAAAACCAGGGTATCCCCTGGCTTTAAAAATTTTATTAGATCAAAAAATCGGTGATGCTGCAGTTCTCCACTTTCTTTGTCTAAAACAAGTAATCGAGAGTGATCTCGGGGTTCATGTGGGTGCTGAGCAATCAATTCTTCAGGTAAATAATAATCAAATTCAGATAGCAACATGGTAAACTCCTCAAACTAGTACGCTTTTTTTATATCGATAGATTGATAATAGTGTTTCAATATCTCTTTAAAATATGTGGCATCACCAGCCGGGCCTTTCTCTGCCATAGCTTTTGCACCCCATTGTGACATTCCTAAACCGTGCCCCCAGCCCGAACCTGTGATAGAAATCATCTCACCAGTACGTCCAGTCAAACGATGAATATTTTCTTTGTCAGTTATAAGACCCCGCTCTTGCCTCGGTGGCAGATTGATTTCAATTTTCTTTGTTTCTCTGTCGCCAGCACTGTCCGTTATTCTAACATCAATACTTTTGTCGACAGGTGCTAAAATCTTTATGTCAAACAAAGTACTTTTTAGAGACAACATAGTTCTGAGCTTGTTACCGTTCAAACTTGCAATACCATTTGTTCCAATAAATTTAATAGTTTTAACTCGTCCAGAAACCCCGCGATCATTATTAGTATCTGACGCTTTTGTCAACGGTGATAATTCGATTGCTTGGATAGCACCAATGTTATAACCAGCCTTGCGCAATGCCTCACTAATTTCAACTGCTGTAAATTGTTTTTCCCATTTATAGGAAGGTGATTTTTGATCATAATCTTCTACAGCTCGCAGAAATGGGAAGAAGGTTCCCCAAACATTTTCACTATTTTCGGTAAAGCCTCCAGAGCTGCTATGGAAAAAAGCCGGAATAGGTTTTCCCCCATACGCTGCAATCATTCCGGCTGTAGCATTGACAGCCTTAGTAGCTTTATCAGTTTCACTGCTTCTTCCTCCATAAACCTGACAATCAGTGGAAGCACAAACATCAAATCCATATTCGGAATGCTTATTTAAACTATATAATGCGAAAGTTCTTGCAGCTACCGCCTGAGCTTTAATCGCCTCTAGCGGCCATTCGCTTGGCATTTCCTCTGGAACGATGCCATACAGATACTGTTCTATAGGAAGTTTATTAATAACGGTTAGACCACTGGCAGTACGGCGAATTTCAATATCTCCCCGATAACTCTTCTTATTTACATCAATGAAGCAATCTGTGTTAGCCTGCTTCGCAGAAACGCTAATCGATTTAGCCTTAATATCCTTTCCATTAACAAGCAATTGTCCGTTACGATAAGAAACTATAACCTTCTCTTTACCAGTAAATTTATTAACCACTTCTTTAGTCTCAGTATCCACTAAAGCAAAATCAGATTCCATTGAAATTAAAACACTTGATTGTTTTGACCATAGACCTACTTTGATGGTTGGCTGGTTTGTGGTTAGAACAGCCTTATCGACTTTTGAACTAGCATATACACTATGCGGAAGGCTAATTATCAATCCAAGAAGCAATATTATGCAAACAGCATATTTATTAGTCAAGATAACTCTCCTTTCCCGTCTATCGCTTGCTAAATATATTTAATAAGATCGTAAGAATAATACTTAAGATTATTGAGCTAGCAATAGGAAAATAAAACCCAAAGTTTTCCCGCTCAATACGTATGTCACCAGGTAATCGCCCAAAATTGATGAACTTTCCACCAAAATGAAGTATTAATCCAATCACTAAAATTACTAGGGCAATGTAGATTAGTATTTTCCCAAATGATTCAGAGCCGCCCGGAAACATCACATACTCTCCTTTCGGATCTTGTGATAGCGATCTCTCTCACTGAAAATACAGCCGCAGTATGGTTGGCGATATAATTCGAGTTCTTTACTAATTGTTACTCCTTCAGTCCATCCACTTCTAAAATCTACATAAAGGAAAGCAATATCTTCTTCCTTAGATATTTTTTCACACGCATCCTTAATTAGTTCGTGCTTTTGGTAAGGGCTTACCAGCAGGCTTGTGCTGAAACAATCGAATTTATTGGCTTTAGCAATTCGTGCAGTCTGACGCAGTCTGCTTTCATAGCACATACCACACCTTCCTCCAGCACCGGATGCGCTAAGTGCATGATTTAAGAATTCCTCTAAAGTATAGCGATCATCCACTATCATCTCTAAATTCATCTTGAGAGCAAATTCCTTAGCCGTCTCCAGTCTCCGCGTAAACTCTTTATATGGGTGAATGTTTGGATTATAAAAATATCCTGTTATCTCATACCCAGAATCTCTTAAGTGCTTTAGAGGAAACGCAGCGCACGGTCCGCAGCAAATATGTAAAAGTAAACGCATGTGTTCACCTATCTTCAATATAGTTTTCCTTGTTCAACTTGCTCGTCAGCTTTTATAGGAATTCCTAAATGCTCATAAGCAGCTAATGTTGCAACTCTTCCACGCGCAGTTCGGTTGATAAAACCCATTTGTAAAAGGAAGGGCTCATACACATCTTCAATGGTATCGGTTTCTTCGCTAATAGCTGCTGCTAGTGTTTCAAGACCCACTGGTCCCCCATTAAACTTTTTAATTATAGCAAGAAGCATACTTCGGTCAGTTTTATCAAGTCCGCATTTATCAACCTCAAGCATTTCCAAAGCTTTGTCGGCAATAATATCAGTAATGATGCCATTTCCCTCAATTTGGGCGTAATCACGTACTCTTTTTAATAAACGATTAGCAATACGCGGGGTTCCCCTTGATCGCTTGGCTATTTCATAAGCCCCTCGGTCTTCGATTGCAATATTAAGGATTTCAGCTGCTCTTTTTACTATACAGACAAGATGTTCAGGTTCGTAGTATTCCAACCGGCTGATTACACCAAAGCGATCGCGAAGCGGTGGTGCCAGAGCACCGGCTTTAGTGGTAGCACCGATAAGCGTGAATGGAGCTAAGTCCAGTCTTATCGAACGGGCACTAGGTCCTTTACCGATTATTATATCCAGAGCAAAGTCTTCCATAGCAGAATATAATATTTCCTCAACATTTCGGGAAAGCCTATGAATCTCATCAATAAATAAAACATCTTTTTCACCGAGATTCGTCAGCAAAGCAGCTAAGTCTCCAGGTCTTTCAATTGCTGGTCCAGATGTAATCCGGAAATTTACGCCTAGCTCATTTGCAATTATCCCAGCTAAAGTAGTCTTGCCTAATCCGGGTGGTCCATAGAGCAAGACATGGTCTAGCGCTTCGCCTCTTGATAAAGCTGCTTGGACAAAAATAGTTAAATTAGTTTTCACCTTATCTTGCCCAATGTATTCCACAAGTTTCTTTGGCCTTAAGCTATACTGCCAATTATCAATTTCCTGTTCCTTACCAGCTACGATTCTATCTTCTTCCATACTACCTCCTGCCAAACTCCCGCAGCGCCAGCTTAACTAGTTCTTGAACGGATTTTACGTCACTTTTTTTACCTATAACAGGCATAACTTCGGCACGAGTATATCCCAATGCAGCCAAAGCTTCGACAGCCTGAGTAATTACATCATCATTATGCTCAACACTTAAAGCAGTAGCTGATTCCTGGCATTGCTCATCAGAAGTCCCGATTTTATCGTGAAGTTCTAATATCAGTCTTTCAGCAGTTTTTTTGCCTATTCCAGGGATTTTTGTTAGTATTGTAACGTTCTTTTGACTAATTGCTATTCTAAAAGCATTGGGGTTAATTGCTGACAGCACCCCTAATGCGACTTTAGGACCAATACCACTCACAGATGTAAGGTTTAGAAACAGTTCATACTCATCCTGAGTATAAAAACCGTATAGCAGCAATGCATCTTCACGCACGTTCAGATATGTATAAAGAGAAACCTCCGACCCTATGTCAAGCTTTTGTCGTGTTGAATTTGCTATAAAAATCCTGTACCCTATCCCTTGCACATCAATAAAACAATAGTCAGTAAATACATGACTTACTATACCGCGAATATACCCTATCATCTTCCATTACCCCACACAGCTTTACTATTACAGTGAGTCGTACATATAGCTATAGCCAAAGCATCAGCTACATCATCCGGATGCGGCTTTGCCGGCAGATTTAGTATTCTTTGTGTCATATAAATGATTTGCTCCTTCTCGGCCTTACCGTAGCCTACGACCGATTGCTTAACTTGTAATGGGGTAAATTCAGCTAACTCAATACCATTTTGGGCTGCAGCTAATAGAATCACACCCCGTGCCTGCCCAACTGACATTGCTGTTCTAACATTTTTGTTGAAGAAAAGCTGCTCAACCCCAATTATATCAGGTTTGTACTTTTTTATAATTAAATCAATATCCCTATGGATAATTACTAATCTATCTGAAGCACTCATTCTTGGACTTGTTTGTACTGCACCATATTCAACCGCTTTTAATGAACTTCCGCGCTGTTCAACTAATCCATAACCACATATGGCTGTGCCAGGGTCTATTCCTAACGCTAACATACGCTTCCTCCTCTACTCTAAGAAACACGGCTTGCCCGAGCTTTAGTGAGTGGAAGCCGGTACATACCACTACTCAAATTCGACAACTGACCACTTTATTCCTTTTTTGCAGCCTCCTAGCCTGACAATAGAAACTGGGATACTAAGCTATTTTACCTTAGTATCCCAGTTATGTCTAACGTGATTGCATTCCTTCAAGTGTCCTTAGCAGTTCTTCCCGTGATTGAACAACTAAACCTCGTTTCAGTTCCTCAGCATCCTGCGGCATTATATGATCTAACGGAAGCTTAGTAACTTCTTTTAAAATTGCTTTTTCACCCGGCTTACCGTAATACACTGCAACATATCCATCTTTGACTCCAATAAACATATTATTAGCATGTTCTCGGCAGTAACTATCAACTTTAAGAGTCATAGCTATTTCCAGATTGTCAAACTTATCAATACTCCAGCCTGAATAAATGTTTTGTACTTGCTGATAGTTTAAGCCTATCAAATTTTCAGCAGGTTTAGTCTTAATAACTTCTTCATCATTGCACTTTAAGTAGATAATTTTTTGGGCAATATCCGTGTTAGGCGTTACCTTTATTTTATTATCCTGCTTTGCAACCTGCGTTTCTTGAGGCAGTATAGGATATTTATCCTGACCTGACGGATAATAAACAAAATAATATGTAAGCAGACCCACTAGCGCTAAAACAGTTCCCGCAAGTACTGCCCGCTTCTTGCCAACTTTTTTAAATGACAACATATTAACATCTCCCCCAAAAAATCTATGTTGCCAAAATTATTACCAAAAAATGCAATTTTTATACATAAATATATTTTTATATCGTTTGAAATGAAAAAACAGGCCGAAGCCTGTTTTTTTACATCATTTCTTCTGGAATGTCCATGTTTGAATAAACTTCTTGAACATCGTCATGATCTTCTAATGCATCGATAAGTTTTAACATTTTCACGGCATCATCAGCATTCAATTCTACTGTTGTTTCTGGAATCATTGTTATTTGGGCTATCGAGGTCTGTATATTGTTTTTCTCTAGTACTTCTTGTACTTGATGAAACTCTTCCGGACTAGTGGTTATTTCAAACGACTCATCCTCTGTTTTAAAGTCCTCTGCCCCTGCCTCAAGAGCCAGCATCATAAGTTCTTCTTCATCAGCCCCGGTCTCTTGTTCAATTACAAAGAGACCTTTCCGGTTAAACATCCAGCCAACACAGCCAGTTTCTCCAAGATTGCCGCCATACTTAGAAAACAAGTGTCTAATATCAGCTGCTGTGCGATTTCGGTTATCAGTCATTACTTCAACCGTAATAGCAACACCTGCCGGACCATAACCTTCGTAAGTTAGTTCCTCGTAAGTACTGCCTTCCAGAGCACCTAACCCTTTTTGTATAGCCCTCTGAATGTTTTCTTTAGGAATATTATTAGCTTTAGCTTTAGCCAAAGCTAGTTTTAATTTCATATTGCCGGTAGGATCACTACCACCTAGCCGTACAGCAACTGTAATTTCGCGACCAATTTTTGTTGTAACTTTACCGCGAATAGCATCCATTTTACCTTTTTTGTGCCTAATATTGGCCCATTTAGAATGCCCTGCCATAAATTTTTCTCCCCTTTTAAACTAAATCAGGAATTATTTTATCATAACATAACAATATTGGCAAAGTGTTAGTTTCAAAGAACTTATTCTAGTATTAATTGAGTATAATTTTTCTTGCCCTTGCGGATTAATACACTGCCTTCGGTTAACAATTCTCCTACTAACAGCATTTCCGGGTCGGTAACCTTGTCATTACCTATATATAAGCCACCTTGAGTAATTAATCTACGACCTTCACTTTTTGAAGCTATAATGCCTGTTGTAGCTAAAACATCTAGTAATTTAGTTTCAAGCATTTCTGATGTTATTGTAACCTTAGGCGCATTTTCTAATGAACCTGCACCACCAAAAAGCGCCTCAGCTGCCTGCTGAGCCTTTGCTGCTTCGTCACTGCCATGAATTAGTTGAGTTACTTCAAATGCTAAGGTTCTTTTAGCAATGTTTATCTCTTTATCTTTCAATGATCCAAGACGACGTACTTCATCCATTGGCAAGAACGTTAGTAAGGCTAAACATTTCGCAACATCTGCATCATCAATATTACGCCAATATTGGTAAAACTCGTACGGTGAAGTTTTCTTCGGATCAAGCCATAGTGCACCTTTTTCAGTTTTGCCCATTTTCCTTCCGTCGCTTGTAGTTAACAGCGTAAATGTCAGACCATACGCCGGCTTGCTTTCTTTACGACGAATAAGGTCAACTCCTGCTATAATATTTGACCATTGATCGTCACCACCTAACTGCATAACGCAATCAGTTCTCCTGTTTAATTCGAGAAAATCATAGGCTTGCATAAGCATATAATTGAATTCAAGGAAAGATAGTCCACGTTCTAATCGCTGTTTAAAACATTCAGCGGTCAGCATTCGATTAACTGAAAAGTGAACACCAATTTCTCGTAAAACTTGCACATAATTTAGTGACATTAGCCAATCAGCATTATTCATCATTAATGCTCTATTTTCAGTGAAATCAATAAAGCGCTTCATTTGCTCTTTAAAGCATTCGCCATTTTGAGCAATTATTTCACTTGTCATCATCCTGCGCATATCACTTTTGCCAGTTGGGTCGCCAATCATTGCGGTACCGCCACCGATTAGGCATATAGGTCGATGCCCCGCCTTTTGCATATGAGCCATAACCATCATTCCCAAAAAATGACCTACGTGGAGACTATCTGCGGTAGGATCAAACCCTATATAGAAAGTAATTTTTTCTTTTGCTAACAATTCTTCAATTTCTTTTTCGTGGGTAAGCTGCGCGATATACCCGCGCTCTTTTAGTACTTCAAATACCGACACCAATATATCCCCCTTAAATATCATTTTAAATATAAAAAGCTCGCCCCTAAAAGAGGGACGAGCTAAAACCCGCGTTACCACCCAAATTGCTAAAAAGCCGCTTAATAAAATGCACTACATAAATAATGCATAGCCTTTTAACGATGGCTAACCGACTTCACCTAGTAGATATAGTCCGAACTAATCTTTCGGCTGGCTGCTCATGGGTGTATTTCAGCAAGTATCCTTACTAGGTTTCACCAAGCCCTAGCTCTCTGCGAAGCAATACAAGTTTACTTTTCCCAATCATTGCATTTTATATTTATTATTATTTGTTAATATAACAACATACTCAAAAATTGTCAATCTATTTAACGTGCCAATGCCCGCCTTTGTTTAAAATATCCATGGCATCTTTGTTTTCAGATGCAGTCTTACACTCAGAAGTTGCAGCATAGTTTTCAATAAGTTTTCCCGTAACTTTTGAATTTATTAGGACACCTGGTCCACCGACACATCCGCCAGCACAAGCCATACCTTCAAAAAAGTTTGCGTCTATTTTTCCTGCCTTCAACTGAAGTAACGAAACTTTACAATTACTTAGCCCTTCGGCACGGTGTGGCTTAATAACGACATTACCGTCAAGTTTTTCAGCGTGCTTTATAACAGCTTGAACTACTCCACCAGCCCTAGCAAAGTTATTACCTGTACTTGATGCGTGTGTTTTATATTCAGTTTCCTCAACTGCGGCAATATTTATACCAGCACCCACCATAATACACGCCAGCTCTTCGAAGGTTAAGACCAAATCTATAACACCAGAGTATTTTGCGGCCTCTGCCTTTTTAGCAATGCAAGGACCAATAAACACAGTGACTATATCAGAATCAAGTTCTTTAATAACTTTTCCAGTAGCAATCATAGGAGAAACAGTACTAGAAATAGCACTTGTCATTTCAGGTAAATGCTTATCAATCATATCAACAAACGCAGGGCAACAAGAAGTTGTCATAAATGATCGTTTTTCCGGCACAGATTCAATGTATTCTCTCGTTTCTTCTACTGTAACAATATCAGCTCCATATGACGCCTCATAAACATCGTAAAATCCAAGTTTCTTAAGAGCGCTAATAACTTGGTTCGGCTGAACCTTTGCTCCAAACTGCCCAACAAAAGCAGGCGCCACAATTGCATAAACTTTTTTGTCTGCTTTCAATGCCTGAATCAGTTGAACAATTACTGACCGATCAGTAATTGCACCAAAAGGACAAGCCGTTTTACACCCTCCGCACTGAACACATTTTTCATAATTAATTAACGCTCGTCTATCGCTTCCCGCAGTTATAGCCTTTATATCGCAAGCACTTTCACATGGCCGATTTACTTCTATAATAGCACTGTAAGGGCACGATTTCTTGCAAAGTCCGCACTCAACACATTTATTTTTATCTATATATGCTCTATTTTGAACAACCATTATTGCTTTTTTAGGGCAGCTATTTATACAGTGATGTGCTAAGCAATTTCGACAGGCATTAGTAACTATAAATTTATCTATTGGACATTGATCGCAGGCTTCTGACATTACATGAATCATTGGCATATCTGCAGCTTGTCCCTCGTAAGCATTTTGAGCAGCGCTTTTAAGAGTAATACTTGCGGGCTGACTTAATGCCAATTTGATTCTGCTTTGAAGAACTGCACGTTCTTTATGAATACAGCAACGATATCGTGGCCCATCTTCAGTTACAACTGTGTTTAATATTTCTTCAACGTTATTAATTAACTCACCAGCAAAAGTCATTCTAGCTATTTCAGCTAGAACTTTACGGCGCAATTTAACAACTTCTGTGACTTGTGACATGTCCAAGTCTCCTTCCTTGCTAAGATAATCTATCCGTTTATCTTATCGTGAATTATTTCCAGTAATTCCTTAGGCGTTACATTCGAAAGCAAAACACCATCCACTTTAATATTAGGACCATTTCCGCATGCTTTTAGACAAGTTGCCCCTCTTAAATCTATTTTTGCTTTTTTTTCAGGCGCTAGCGATTCAATCGCTTCAAGTAAATCTTGAGCGCCTAACAAGTAACATGCTGAGCCCATACAAATCTCTATCGATACAAGTGTCATAAAATTCCCCTCCTACAATGTTAAAACCAATCTAGTTGAACTTGCTTTCCTTTAGACTCCAGTAAAGAACACAATTTAGACAATACCTGAGACTTTATATTTATTCTAAACGGATAATTAGGGTTTTGATGCGCAGGATTAACTGCTTTTCCTGCCATTATTCCAATCATGTCTGCCTCTAACAACATTCGTGCTAGTAGAGTAGCACCATCTTGCCGTTTATAATCGTATAGCCTATTTACATCATTAAGTCTTTCTAATACAGCGTTAAGAGTAAGTATCCCCTCTGTAACTAACTCAATATCTTCAATATGGCTGATTGGCGGCACTTGCTGATCATAAAATAATAGATCAACAGTGAGTGGTTTACCGGTTATTCTACTGACAATATTCGCAGTAGTTCCACCAGAAACTATCTTCTTGCCAGGTTGCCCAAGAAAACGTTGCGTTACCTTTTCGTCATTCGCCGGATCGGCTGGCGGTCCGGTTAATAGCGTCAAGTAACGAGCTTTATGCACCTTAACGGCAACTGCAGTTGAATCATCTCCAGGTCGACCAAGGTAATATCCTTCACAGCAGTTTACAAGCTGAGTTGTTATATCTTCAGGCTTACATTCACCTTTGCATAATGACTTCAATTCGTCAGCGACACCGTTCCACCCCCAGCCGAGCTTTAGTAAGCCTCCAATGCCGGCATGAATAACACCATCACTTACTGCTGTTAACACGTCACTTTCCTGTAAAACCATTCTGCCGACTTTAATTTTTTTGCCACCTATAATGCTTTCCTGGGTAGGAAACTTAACTACCTGACCATCACGTATCAGAAATGTTGGTGGACAATCAAACTCTACTACTGTCGTTAAGCCAGAAGGTGTTACTTTAATAATCTGTAGAGTCGAGTAAGCAATCTTCCTTTGTCGGCATACAGGTAGCGTCTCTGCAATTGTATTAACAACATCCTCTAATGGGATACCTCTTTTTAACATCGACGAAGCTATTTTTGTCGTTAATGTAGCTAAAATATTGGCCTTGACTCCACTTCCCAGCCCATCAGATAGAACTATTATGGTAGCGTCAGATGTCCTTGTTATAACAACATTATCTCCGCATAACTCTTCACCATCTTTTGATAGTTGAGCTATACCTACTTCGGCATGAAGTTGTTCCATTATTTCTCCTCCTTGCCTTTGAGAACCCAAACCATTTCAAGTAGTGCCGACTTAGTTTCGGCAGTAGTCTCGCCTAAAAGCCCCGCTATCTCCTGGGCTACCTGCATTTGTTTATTTATTATTTCTGATGCTTTGGCAACAGTTTCCTCTTTCATCTTTTGCCACTCTTGAGTTCTTTTTTCGTGATCGGTAACATTAGTGATAACACCGATTACTAATCCATGTTGTGGGACCGGCACTATCATTTGCTCTGTAATAACACCATGGTCAGAATATTCAACCCGCTTGCTTAGCACCTTATGTCCATAGTTTGCAGCAGCTACAAAGTCCGAGCAATCAATAAACTCAGTCAAACTATTACCTTTTTCCATAGGTTTCTTATTGCTGAACATTTGTTTTGCTGCTGGATTAAGTTCTTGTATAATCATTTTTTCATTGACAGCAATTATACCATTTAAGGAGTTCTCTACAATTATATTAGCAAATGACTCAGCTTTGGACCTCATATAAGGCATACACATCTCAGTCTCAGCCAAACCACTGTAAACAGCGACAGCTTTATCACGACATGTATTATATCCGCAGGCCCCACAATTCTTTTCATCTACCCGTGTAAATTTACCTATTTGATGCAAGATTTCCTTTATCTCATCTTCTGTTGGTTCAACGTTTTTAACTGGGTCAGGTAAATGTGTAATGGAAAAATCTACTCCTTCCGGAAGCTGCCATAAAACCTTCTTATCAACGGAATTTGCATATTCAATTGCCTTAAGACGTCTTACTGGCATTGGTTGAGTACTTCCACCAGCAGGACCTCCAATACAACCACCATTACATGAGAACGCCTCAATGAATCTTGGCGCAATTTCTCCTCTTGATAGACTCTCAAATACTTCTTTGCAGTCTTCAATCCCATCAACAGCGATAATTTCGGTATCGAGAATGTCAAAATCCATAAAAGATTTTAAAATCCCTCCGGCCAATGGAAAAAACCTTGCATTCCCTAATGGCTCTGGCTCGTAGGACTCTACCGGCGAGTTGCCATTCTCATATTTGTGGCGATTCAACCACTGTCTTAGCTGAACAAATGTCATAACTGAATCGACGGCATGAAGATCGTTATGTTCTGCAAATTTAGCCATGCATGGGCCTGCAAATACAACGTATGCGTCTTCACCAAAATTACGTTTCATTATCTGTCCGTGGGCCATCATCGGCGATACTATTGGTGCCAAATTTTCAACTAAATTCGGATAATATTTCTTAACAATATTAACAATAACAGGACAGTTTGATGAAATTAGTGTTTTCTTCGTAGATGTCTTTACCAGTTTACGATAAAGTAAGGATACCGCTTCAGCACCAACAGCTGTTTCTTCAACCGCGCTAAAACCAAGAGCCTTAATAGCTGAAACAAGTTGAGCAGGAGTATATTCTGGAAAAAGTCCTAAAAATGAAGACCCTAAGCTTAAAATTACTTTCCTGCCATTTTGGATTGCCTCTTGAATTGTTGGCACATGACTTATTAAATGTTTAGCATGCTGTGGACATTCTGTCACACATTGCCCGCAAAGTATGCATTTATCATCAAGAACTCTTGCTCGCCCTTGATTAATTCCAATAGCTTTAACAGGACAAACTCTTAAACATCGATGGCAGTCTTTGCAATTAACCTTACGTGTAGTAATTATTTGCATGATGTTAGCACCATCACTTTCTGTTTAAATATTTCTTCAACCTTTTCTTTAGCTACATTTGTTACAATTTCATCATTTATTTTTATAACAACGCCTTCAGTGCAGCGTCCTTGACAAAATCCGCCTTCTATATCAACAGTACCTTTAATATCATTTTTTTCTAGTAAGGTTTTAAAAGCATTCAAAACACCATATGCACCACGTATATGACACGCACTTCCAAAACATATTGAAATTCGCAATATTAGAACCCCCTTGGACATGTGATATTTTTCACTATTTCTAATTTTACTTGAAGTAATAGTCTTTAGCAATAAAAAAATAATTCCTTAATTATATTAAAAAACATTTTATAAAGATAAGAGCCATTCACTAGGTGAATGGCTCTTATCTTTATAAAATGGCTCCTCGAGTAGGACTCGAACCTACGACCGATCGGTTAACAGCCGATTGCTCTACCAGCTGAGCTATCGAGGAATAAAACCGGCATCTACTTATCCTCCCAGGCCGTTTCCAGCCAAGTA
>NZ_JBAIYU010000013.1:0-1101 GCF_036763085.1 Dendrosporobacter sp. 1207_IL3150 | reverse complement strand
TGGTCTTTCATGGTTGTAATGCCACAACCAGTTTGTTGCATAATCTTGTACTTCATCCAAAGTATCAAATAAATGCTTGCTCAGCCAACTATAACGTATGGTCCGATTATAGCGTTCAATATACGCATTCTGCTGTGGCTTACCCGGTTGAATATATTCAATACGAATACCGTGCTCAGTAGCCCAGCGCACAAATTCGTGACTGATAAATTCGGGACCATTATCGCATCGGATCACTAACGGTTTTTCTCTCCACTCCAGCAATTGATTCAACGTACGAATAACCCTGATTGTGGGCAATGAGAACCCTGCTTCAATGGCTAGGCCTTCGCGGCGGTAATCATCAATCACATTCAATAATCGAAACTTGCGACCATCGGAAAGCTGATCATGCATAAAATCTAATGACCAAACCTGATTTTCTCGGATTGGTTCTTTCAATGGTTCAGGCGCATGCCGTTTTAGTCTTCTTCTCGGTTTAATACGCAGATTCAGTGCCAACTCACAGTAAATGCGGTAAACCCGCTTGTGATTCCAGCAGCAACTCTCAACATGCCGTAAATACGAGAAGCACAAACCAAAGCCCCAATCGGAATTTTCCTCAGTGAGTTCAATGAGCTGTTCAGCAATGAGTGCATTGTCATCGCTGAGTTTGGCTTGATAGCGGTAGCAGGTTTCACTAATGCCAAATGCTTTACAAGCCAAACGAATACTAATGGCATGCTGGGCAACTGCCTGTTGTGCCATCTTACGCCGGCAAGATGGCTTTACCCTTGCGCAGCAGTGCTGCTCATTGCCATCGCTTCCTGGATGATTTCGGCCTTTAATCGCTCTTCCGCATACATCTTTTTAAGTCTGGTATTTTCGGCTTCTAGCTCTTTCAGTCGAGCCATTAATGATGTATCCATACCACCATATTTGGCACGCCATTTATAAAAGGTAGCATTACTCATGCCGTGTTCACGGCAAAGGGTCGCTACAGGTGTGCCAGATTCTGCCTGTTTCAAGATGGACATGATCTGACTGTCAGTAAATTTAGATGTTTTCATGCAGAATCTCCTGCTCGTATCTTAAGAGAAAATTCTACTTTTAGATCCTATT
>NZ_JBAIYU010000012.1:0-20613 GCF_036763085.1 Dendrosporobacter sp. 1207_IL3150 | reverse complement strand
GTAATGGATTCAGCTGACTGGTACTAATAGGTCGAGGGCTTGACTTAACTAATCAAGCATTCGATTCATCGAATGAAATGATACTAAAATGCAAATTATCTTCTGTGAAGTTTTCAGGGAATGTACTTTTATAAGACATTCACCTACATATTCAGTGGCGATAGCTGCGAGGCTCCACCTGTTCCCATACCGAACACAGTAGTTAAGCTCGTATACGTCGAAAGTACTTGGCTGGAAACGGCCTGGGAGGATAGAAAGCTGCTGATTTAAAAAGCATTTACCATCACGGTAAGTGCTTTTTGCTATGTTAAGACCTAGGTTCCATCTGTTCCCATACCACCGTCGCCTATGAGACTATCTAAGTGATATATAGCTATCTTTATTATAAAAAATATCTAAGTCAGCATCGTAACAGTAGTTAAGCCCTTATACGCTGAAAGTACTTGGCTGGAAACGGCCTGGGAGGATAAGTAGATGCCGGTTAAAAAAGCACTCATTGCTTAATGAGTGCTTTTTTATTTTGTTAATATGCTCAAGGCTGCTCCACCTGTTCACATACCATTGTCGCCTATGAGAGTGACTAAGTAGGAAGATATACTTCCTCAATATTGTAAGCTATCGAAGTCAGCATCGTAACAGTAGTTAAGGTCACGTAGATGCAGTAATAAACTATACATGTTTATATTATAAAGCTACTTAAGCAGAACGTTATACGTCGAAAGTACTTGGCTGGCGATGGTCCCGGATGGACCAAGTACATATCGCGCCACGGATGGCATAGCGATATGTGAAACGGCCTGCTGATTTAAAAAGCTTACCATTATGGTAAGCTTTTTTTGTTATAGGATGTATAGCTAATAACATATAAATTACTATACCTCTTCATGAAGATCTTACTACTAGCCCCTATAAGGCCTAGATGCTATAATGTTACGGTGGGTATTTTTACAAAGGAGATAAAACACTTAATGAAAAATGTGTACGATGAAGTACGACTTTTTTATGAAGAAGATATAGAATGGGAACCTATAATAAAGAGAGAATGGGTTGAAGGTTTTCTTCGTCAAAAAGCTTGGCAAGGTTCGCCTGATAATGAACTTAGAAATAGTTGGCATAATATCCAAATGCTTATTATTTATTTAATACATTCTGATGCAGATTGTTTAGATGAGCTTACCCCTAAAGAATATAGTGCAGCTATTGAGTGGTTGTCTGGTCATATTCCAGATTATAGTGTAAGTATTGAATCTGTTAAATACTTCTTTGAGGTATTAAAAGAATTCTATAAATATTTGCATAGCAAAAAATATATTATTGGGATAGATGAGATCACACGTGCGGCTGATGAGATTGCAGGTGGCAATCAGCTTAAACTATTGAATGAAGACTCCGGTGAAGAAATTGGATTATTCAGCGATAACTTTGACGCTGCATTGTTAATGACAGATGAATTGGATAGAAAAGTCGGCGAGACAGTTGAAAGACTTATGGTTAAGATAGGCACATACTTTCAACAGGAAGAATTTATAGATGATTTTGACAGAGCCCTTTATTTATATAGTGGTCCTTTCGAACATACTAATGATGATGAACAGAGCGACTTTTGGCTAGGATTTTGGGATTATTTCTTATTTGATTATCATTTAATTACCACAGACGAAAAACCACTAAAGCATTTTTCTATTAACCAAAATGGTAATATAACATCCGATGAACGTCAGATTGTTGAGGACTTATTAAAGGCTAAGTTTACTGTTTTCTATATAAATAGAGTATTAGGTCCAGATTGGGTGGAGTGCATCGATTTATTTACAGGCGAAACTTTAGAACTACCTTATCCTGATTTTGAGTTTAATGTTTTAAAGAAGATATTGTTTTATGGACACCTTTACTCGAATGGAGTAGTTATGTTAAATTATATAACTACTGTCGAAGTTAGTCCAAATTTAAGGAAGCGTATAAAGGATGAAGTATTACGTCAAAAATTAATTTACGAAATTCAATCTCCCAATTCGACCATGGAGGATTTTTTCGATCGACATGCCTTAGTAGTGCGCCATACTATAGATGTTCTAATAACATTAGCTAAGGTAAATGTAACATCTGCTTTTCAGATACAAAAAGAATTTCCAGAAATAAAAGAGACTTGCCTTCCTAATCAACAGGTGGCAGAATTGTTGGTATCACTTGCTCACGACTATGGCTTTTCGTTACATGACACAAACCTTATCAAAAAATTATGGTATGATTACTCCCAATTAACTAGTGTTACACTCAGAAAGCCTGGTACTTGGGCTGCAGCTGTAATTTTTGCATATGCTCAGATTAATGGTACTAATGATATAGATCCTGATGAATTAGCTGACAGCGTTGGTGTGTCTGCTAGCAGTGTAAAGAATAATCGCAATAAGCTTTTTGATATTTTACAACTTCAAAAATTTGACCCACGCTATTTAAGTGAAGAAGGATTCATTCTTTCATTATTCGTATTATAAATATAGGAGGATATATCGTGTATTGTGAAAAATGCGGTAATCATCTTAATGTAGGAGAAGAGAAATGCAGTACTTGCCAAGAGTGCAATGAGGGAGTACAGGTATTAACTTCTGAAGAGAAAGATAACTTCAAAGGTTTAACCATTGATAATGGTGATAATTCCCAGGAGAGAGAGTATCGCAGCCATAGCTATAGCAATTCGAAACAGCGAATATATGTTAAGCATAGTAGTTTTGATTTAGGAAGTACTAGTTTGATTACCAAACTAGTTATTGCTGGCGTTGTTGTTTTTATGGTATTTGTAGCGCTTCCTATAGTGTTTTTAGTATTAGGTTTAGTTTTAGTATTTTTGTTTTTAACGCGAAGATCTAGATAAAAAAATAAGACCCCGTTGGGGTCTTATTTTTTTATACTATTAAGAACTATCAACTTCTTATTGAATAAGTGCAACATCGACTTGCGTTGTTGCATGGCTCAAAAAGTGTTAGCTTGCTTTGCAAGTAATTGATTTTTCAAATTTAAGTATTTTGCAGTGAAATATACTCCATTTTGGGCCTCGCGATGGTCGAACCCATAGGCACGTCTACTTATCGCTAGAACTGGAGGTGCCTGAATTCTCTTAGCGACAGCCATTCCCGAATATAGTTTCCACCATTTTTCAAGATCATCAATAAAGTCTTTACGAGTTACAAAGAGTTTGCTGATAATACCTTCTGGACAGCCAAGTTGTTGTTCAATAGTACCATCGATATACCACTGAAGTATGTCTTCAGGAGTTGCTCTATTCCAAAATTCCATAAAGGAACGGAAAAGATAATCGTGATATGGATATACTATTGGATCGCCTTTACCTTCGTCTACGGCCTGATCGAAGGAGAGTTCAGCACTAGGTACTATATCTATAGTTTCTTGCGGAATTATTTCTTGTTCAAAAACGAACTCATTCATATATCTGGCTAAATCATATATTTGATGCTTCCACAAATCCGCCAAGGCTGCAAAAAAGCCCGCTTGGTCACCGTATAGTGTTGAATAACCAACAGATAATTCACTTTTATTAGCGTTACAAGTAAATACACCGCCAAAAGCTGCGGCTATACCAGCTAAAATACGAGAAGATCTATCACGAGCCTGAATGTTTTCAGAGACAAAAGGTGACACTGTTAACTTCAGTGTTTCGTTGTTCTGAAGGTCCGTTATTGCACTATTGCTAATTTGAGTAATTGTATGGTTTACCGACTCTTGAATTGGTATTACAGTATATAAGCAACCTAGGTTACTTGCGAGGTTAAAGGCCAAATTTTTGGTTGTATTTGAATTATAGATACTTGGCATATTTACTAAAAGAATATTGCTCGGTCCCAGCACTTTTGTATATATAGCAGCGGCTAATGCCGAGTCAATACCGCCGGAAATGCCTATAACAACCTTTTTAATCCCCAGAGATTTTGTAAAGCGATCAATACCATAATGAAGTGCTTGATATATGCTGGCTGTAGTTTGATCATTTGGAGGTTCAGTCGCAATAATATTTAATCCTTTATCATTAAGATCAATTTCTACAGTTTTTACAGCCGAATGAAAAGGTTCGCAATAAGCTATAATTTCGCCATTGCCACTATAAACTGTGCTGACTCCATCAAAGGTGTATACAGTTTTACCGTTATTTTGAATTCCAGTGGTATTAACATATATAAGCGGGACTTGGGTTTCTTTAGCTTGTTTTGAAAAAACACGATTGCGCTTATTGTTTTTACCAAGAGTATAAGGTGAACTAGATATATTTACAAATAAATCGATTGAGTGATGTTTATGAAGCGTTGCTATTGGTTTAACTGCATAATCATCTACCCAGCCATCTTCACATAAGATACAACCAATATTTAAGGTTCTTTTAGGAAGTACTAACTGAACTGGGACTAATAAATTTTCTATTTTAACATCTAATTCAACAGCTAGCTTACGTAAGCTATAGAAATGTCTTGTATCCTCAAATTCTCTGTAGTTAGGCTGGAGTGTTTTTATACGAAAAGGGTAGGGGAAGTTATTATTACCTAACAGCTTACCATTATAAGCTGCGAAAAAAGCATTATATTTACGTACTCGTCCGTCATCATTACGTTTATCCCAATCAATTCCTACGTTACCGAACATTACGCATATATCTTGAGAATTTGCCGTTATTTGACGACCAAAATCCTCACAATCTCTTAAAAATGCTTGTTGTTCCCAAAGATCACCCAACAAGTAGCCTGGAACCGACATTTCTGGAAATATGATAATATCTACATTGTCTTTACGTGCTTGGTGTATCATGTTAATAATAGTTGCTGTATTCAAATCTGGTCTACCAGGTATAGTTTCCATTTGTCCCAATGCAATTTTCAACAATTATCGGCACCTCTTTATCTGATATCTTTATTATTGTACACTAATTCACTACCGATTAACATGCTTTTGTTATTATGGTCAGATAATATAAACATCAGTATTTTTTTGGAATAAAGCAGGAGTTTTACGCAAATATTTATAAGTATTAAATAGTACTTAACCTAATTTTGGTATAGGAGGCTATCAAATGGATTGTTCGATGATTATGGCGATATTGCAGGAAAACCGCGTAGAAACTGCGGCGAAAGTACAGGAAGTTCTAACAAAGTATGGTTGTTATATAAGAGTTCGGCTTGGGTTACATGATGCGGCAATAGATCGGTGTACTAATACTGGCATTATCCTGTTACAGCTATGTGGCAATGATTTACCGATAAAAGACTTTGAGGAAGAGCTCAAGTCAATTCAAAATGTCAAAGTAAAGTACATGACTCTGGATTTCTGACAGTGGCGCGGTAACGCGCCACAATCTTTTTGCAGTATACAGTTGTATTCCGTTGACAAATACCGTAAACAATTATATACTGTGAAAAAATGCCATGCTTATTTTTAAATCAAATAATTACAGCGAGGCGATTGAAGATGACAGCAAAAGTATTTTTTTTATCAGTTAAGGATGGATTAGCAGTTGAGGAGCAGGCTATTGCGATAAAAGAGCTTATTGAGAAATCAGGTATTTTAAAAATATCAAATAATGATTTTGTGGCTATAAAGATTCATGTTGGTGAGAAGAAAAATACTACCCACATCAAACCAGAGCTAATTAGGGAAATCGTATCTAAAGTAAAAGAGCAAGGCGGTCAGCCCTTTTTAACAGAAACATCTACTCTTTATAAAGGTGAGAGGGAAAACGCAGTAAAGCATTTAATGCATGCTCATCGCCATGGATTTACCATTGAAAACGTAGGTGCTCCATTTATCATGGCTGACGGGCTTACAGGTAACTCCGAATATGAAGTGAAAATAGATGGTCAATTACATGAAACGGTTAAAGTTGCGCGTGAAGTAATGACTGCAGACGCGCTAATAGCCGTTTCCCATCCTACCGGCCATATAGCGGCTGGGCTTGGTGCATGCATCAAAAATTTAGGCATGGGCTTAGCTAGTAGAATGGGAAAAATGCGCCAGCACTCAGCAATGCTGCCCGAGGTGCTTTCAGATAAGTGCCGAATATGCCAAAAATGCGTAAAGTGGTGTCCACAAGAAGCAATAATCGAAAAAGATGGAAAAGCATATATTATGGCAGAAAAGTGTATCGGCTGTGGCGAGTGTTTAGCAGTTTGTCGTTTCGATGCGGTAAGTTACGACTGGGGTGCAGAATCTGGGTATATGCAGCGCAGCATGGCTGAACATGCATATGGCTCAATAAAAGATAAAAAAGATAAATGTGTATTCATAAATGTCTTAATTAACATGACTAAAGACTGTGATTGCTTCAGTGTTAAGCAAGAAAAAATGATTGAGGATATTGGTATTTTAGCATCGCAAGACCCTGTAGCAGTAGATATGGCTACGCTGGACCTGACTGCAAAGGCGCATGGCCATAATTTGGCTGAGATGGCATACAAGCATCACGATGCAATGATTCAGATCGATCATGCCGCGGAAATTGGCATGGGTTCGAAGCAATACGAGTTAGTTGAGGTGTAGTTATAACATTGAAGAAAACAAATGCTGCTCGGATTTTAGATGGGCTAAAGATAAAGTATGAACTAAGAGAATATGAAGTGGATCTAGACGATTTGAGTGCTGATACTGTTGCTAAGAAAATTAGCTTACCTACTGAACAAGTTTTTAAAACACTAGTTGTGCGAGGTGATAAAAATGGGATACTATTTGCTTGTATCCCAGGCGCAGCAGAACTTGATTTAAAAGCTTTAGCAGCGGCTAGCTCAAATAAAAAGGTTGAAATGGTACAATTAAAAGAAGTATTAGGACTTACTGGTTACATTAGAGGGGGTGTATCTCCTCTTGGTGCTAAGAAGGCTTTTCCTGTATTTGCTGACAGCAGTATAACACAGTGGCCTTTCGTTGCTATTAGTGCTGGAATTCGTGGATGCCAGATTCTTATATCACCAGACGATTTTATAAAAGCAGTTAAGGCAGTTATATGTGAAATATCACGAGCGCAAGCTTGATTATAAGCTATAATAAGCATTTATATTCGGACGTATGTTTATTAAGCAGAAGCTAGCAGCAGATTGAGAGGGGCACGTAGTGAGATGAAATATTTAAGTACACGTGGGAGAAATGAGATTTTAGAGTCGGCCGAAGCAATAATTACAGGCATTTCTGATAACGGAGGCCTATTTGTGCCTCAGTCAATACCTACATTGAGTTTAGATGATATAGCCAGTCTTCAAGATGTGAATTATCAGCAACGTGCCGCAAGAATACTAAAAGAGTTTCTTACAGATTTTTCTTCGGAAGATATAGATGACTGTATTGAAAAAGCTTATAACTTAGATAAATTTGATGGTCCTGAAGTAGCGCCAATCAAGACCTTGGGTGATGGCAATCACGTGCTTGAATTATGGCACGGACCCACTAGTGCTTTTAAGGATATGGCGCTTCAACTATTACCTCAGGTAATGTCAAAGGCACTGAAAATGACAGAGGAATCAGCTGAAATTGTTATATTGGTGGCAACCTCAGGTGATACTGGTAAAGCCGCCCTCGAAGGTTTTAAAGATGTTGATCAAATTAAAATTATAGTATTTTATCCTCATAGCGGTGTTAGTGAAATTCAGCGCTTACAAATGGTCACTCAGCAAGGCGAAAATGTTTCAGTAATCGCTATAAAAGGAAATTTTGATGATGCTCAAACGGGTGTCAAAAATATTTTTAGCAACAACGCTTTTAACAAAGAAATAGCTAAGGAAGGTTTTCAATTATCGTCTGCTAACTCAATAAATTGGGGGCGTCTGGTTCCGCAAATTGTGTATTACTTTAGTGCATATGCGGACATGTTAAAGGCTGGTAATATCACTTTAGGAAATAAAGTAAATTTTGTCGTTCCTACCGGTAATTTTGGTAATATTCTAGCAGGATATTATGCAAAAGCTATGGGGCTGCCAATTAATAAACTTATTTGTGCATCAAACCCTAATAATGTATTAACTGATTTCTTAAATACAGGGGTTTACGATAGAAATCGCAGTTTTCACAAAACAATTTCTCCGTCTATGGATATTTTGATATCCAGTAATCTTGAGCGTCTTTTATATCATGTTACTAGCGGCGATTCAAAGCAAGTAAGTCAATGGATGGAAGAACTTAAGGTTACTGGAAAATATAATATCGGCTCGGAATACCTTCAAGATATTCAAGATATATTCTGGGCGGGCTGGGCTGACGATAAGCAAACTATTCGTACTATAAAAGACATCTTCGATAAGTATAGCTATACAGCTGACCCACATACTGCAGTTGCGTGGTTTGTTGGTGAAGAATATCGCCGGCGGACAAGTGATAAAACACCTAACGTAATACTTTCCACTGCAAGTCCTTATAAATTTAATGAAAGTGTTCTCGAAGCACTAGTTGGTACTGATTTATTAATAGGAAAAAGTGAATTTGATATGCTTGAGGAACTCTCGCGCTTAAGCGGTATTAAAATTCCCAAGGCTTTAGCAGGATTAAAAAATGTAAAGGTTAGATTCTCAAAGTCTTGTGAAAAAGAAGAAATGGAAGAAAATATAAAAAATATTCTGACTAAATAATAAACATAGCCGAAAGGCTATGTTTATTATTTTTATGAGAGGAATAAACTATATTAAGATAGTTTTTTGTAGTTTGAAGGGATAATTTAATTTAGTATGTTATAATATTTACATACTAAATTTGTGGGGGTATTGCAGTGAGAGAACAAGAGAAAGCTGCTAACTTAGTAGAAGGGGCAAGGAAAATCTATCATAATCTTACTCCAGCCGAATTAATTGAGATGGCGATAGTAAGAAAGGAAGGTAACTTGACCTCAACGGGAGCATTGCGAGTAGCCACAGGCAAATATACAGGGCGTTCGCCTAACGATAAATTTATTGTCGATGTTTCTGCAGTTCATAATGAAATTTCTTGGGGAAGTAATAAAGCCTTTTCAGATGAAAAATTTGACAAGCTTTACAATCGAATGATGGCATATATACAAAATCGCGAAGTTTTTGTCTTTGACGGTTTTGCTGGGGCCGACCCTGAGAATCGCATTACAGTTAGATTTATCAATGAATTTGCATGGCAAAATCTTTTTGTACATCAGCTATTTGTTCGTCCCAACGATGAACAAATTTCAGACATTAATTTTAAGGTTATTTGCATGCCTGGTTTTAAGGCTATTCCGTCTATAGATGGCACAAACTCAGAAGCATTTATTGTTTTAAACTTTGAAAAGAACATGGTTCTGATAGGTGGCACTCATTACGCCGGCGAAATGAAAAAATCAATATTTAGTGTAATGAATTATATATTACCTAAAAAAGGCATTATGTCGATGCATTGTTCTGCTAACGTCGGCAGCAATGGCGAATCAGCCCTATTCTTTGGTTTAAGCGGCACAGGAAAAACTACCTTATCGGCTGATTCGAGCCGCCAGCTAATTGGAGATGACGAGCATGGTTGGAGTGAAAACGGTATATTTAATATTGAAGGTGGATGTTACGCTAAATGTATCCGCTTAAGTAAAGAAACTGAACCGGAAATATGGGAAGCTATTCGTTTTGGTACAGTTTTAGAAAATGTATATATTGATGACGAAACAAGAGTTCCGGATTATGATAATGACACTATAACTGAAAATTCAAGAGCTGCTTATCCGATTGACCATATTCCTAATGCGCTAGTTCCTAGTATCGCCGGGCATCCTAAAACAATTGTTTTCTTAACAGCTGATGCTTTTGGAGTTCTGCCCCCTATAGCAAAATTGACTAAAGAACAAGCTATGTATCATTTCTTATCAGGATACACTAGTAAATTAGCTGGGACTGAACGTGGTGTTACTGAACCAGAAGCAACCTTCTCAACATGCTTTGGAGCGCCATTCTTACCACTTTCACCGCTTGTTTATGCCAAGCTTTTAGGCGAGAAACTCGAAAAACATAATACGAATGTATACTTAATTAATACTGGCTGGTCGGGTGGCCCGTATGGAGTCGGAAAGCGTATGAAGCTATCTTATACAAGATCAATGGTTAGAGCAGCAATCGAAGGGAAATTAGAAACTGTTTCCTGGCAGCTTGATCCGATTTTTAATGTATATATACCAAATGAATGTCCGGATGTGCCCACCGAAGTTCTTAATCCGCGCAATACTTGGGCAGATAAAGATTTATATGATAAACAAGCTCGTTATTTGGCGCAGCTCTTTACAAAAAACTTTAACAAATTTAAAGATGACATGCCTGTAGAAATTATTACAGCAGGACCGAAAGTATAAATACAAGAAACGTTTACTGTTACAAGTAAACGTTTCTTTTTTATACTTTTAAAACTCAATAGTTGCATGATCGATCTTTTTGATTCCAGATATTTTAGATAGATCCTCTACTAGTTTAAACATGGCAAGGTCTTTCTGCTTGGCTTCCACCATTACATCAAAATCTTTATTATAGCCTTTGGTTATCTTCAAAAAAGGAATAAAATCTTCAATATTGACAAAATCAGCATGGCTTCTAAATTGTTTTTGATCTTTAGGGCTTGATAGATGTATTTTAGGGGGTGTTTTGTCTTGCCAAGTCTGAGTAATAGCAGGCCACAGCTCTGCTAATTCTTCCCCGTCGTTCTTACAAAAATGATGGTGTATATCTAAGACCATTGGACATTGAATTTTTTGGCAGATATTTAGTACATCAGCAGCACTATAGCTTTTATCATCGTTTTCAAGCATAAGCCTCAGTTTGATTCGATCTGGCAGATTGTTAAATTCCTGAATGAACCGAGAAATAGAAGTATCCTTGTCTTTATATAAACCTCCAATATGCATTACTAACTGCGGTTCTATGGGCAAGTTCATAGCCTCGAAAACCAAAACGTGGTAATCCAAGTCCTTGTAAGCGGCAGCTAGTACATCGCTTTGCGGGCTGTTAATGAGTGTATAATGGTCGGGATGCGCACTAACTCTGAGTTTATGCTGCTTTATAAATTGCCCTATTTCCTGCCATTCCTCTTTGAACTCTTCAATATAATCCCAATCAGCAGCGATCTGATGGGTGGCAAGAGGCACCGTTTTTGAAGTAAAACGATAGATATAAATATGGCGCGCAGCATTATACCGCAAAATTCTTAAGGTATTTGATAAGTTTTCTCTCAAAATCCTACGCATGCGGTTGAGTCTATCTTCATGATTGGTAATAGTTTCTGCTGTTTTTACAGTAATAGTTTTATTTGGTGAACCCTCTTGAATATCAAGAGCTATTGCTACATAACCGAACCGAACAATCAATGAATAGGCCTCCTAAGTAAAGAATCAACTTTTGGCAACTGCTGTTTTAGAGAAAGAACGGGCGCAAATAAATCTCCATGCTTGGCGACTCGTTCCAGTACTTGTTGAGAAGTAAAAGTCAACAAAGACTGATCGTGCTCTGATAAGGCAAATTCTATTTCTGACCAAGTTACTGGTGTAGAAACTGTTGGTGAATCTTTTGCTCGTAAAGAGTAAACACAAACGGTAGTTTTGTGGTCATCGTTTTGGCTCCAGTCAACGAAGATTTTACCAGTTCGTAACGATTTTCTCATGTTAGAAACTACTTTATCAGGATATTTTTGTTCAAGGACGCGGGCAATCACATGTGCAAAGTGTTTTGTTGTTTCATAATCAGTAGGGGAGTTTATAGGTACGTATACTTGCAGACCCTTAGATCCAGATGTTTTTGGATAGCAATCCAAGTCTAACTTCTTAAAAAGATCTCGCAGCCATAAGCTAACCTCCGCACAGTTAATGATTGATGCTGGTGGACCTGGATCTAGGTCAAAAACCACCATGGTCGGCTGCATAATATTTTCGGCTAGTGACAGGGAAGTGTGAAGTTCCAAAGCTGCTAAGTTTGCTGACCAAATAAGAGACGGCAAATCCTCAACAAGGCAGAAATTAGTATTTTTCTTATTACTTTCGCTCCAGACAGGTGTTGTTGTCATCCATTCTGGGCGAGATGCAGGACATTCTTTCTGATAAAAGAATTTTTCTAATGCGCCATTTGGATATCTTTTGAGTGTGAGAGGTCTGCTGCTTAGGTGAGGTAGAAGAACTGGTGCAATACGAATATAATAGTCAATAACTGCACCTTTTGTAAAAGAGGAGGCAGGGTAGAAGATTTTCTCAAGGTTAGACAGCTTAACCTGTTTACCGTCTACCTCTATAATACTGCTGCTATTGGGCACGAGCTTTTTTCCTCCTCGGTTTAGCGGTAGGAGGTTCCTTTTTGATTGCAGCTAGACTGGCCTCTAAGGCGGCCATTAAGTCGACTACTTTAGCA
Organism: Dendrosporobacter sp. 1207_IL3150; assembly: GCF_036763085.1. Taxonomy (NCBI): domain Bacteria; kingdom Bacillati; phylum Bacillota; class Negativicutes; order Selenomonadales; family Sporomusaceae; genus Dendrosporobacter; species Dendrosporobacter sp. 1207_IL3150. Next base: position 8,263 of record NZ_JBAIYU010000012.1, on the reverse strand, counting down.
CCTTGTTCAGCGGCAGGCTGATTGACGATTTGTTGTCCTTCTGCTTTTTGCTCAATCATTTCAATTACCTTTTCACGATACTCGTCATGATATTTAGTAGGATCAAAATCTGCCGACAATGATTCAACTAGCTGTACGGCAATGTTAAGCTCACGCTTTTCCGGCTGAATATCGGTTGGTAAATCATCGATGTCATCTTTGCTTACAATCTCATCGGCGAAATGCATTATCGATAAGGTTAGTGCACGGCCATCGGGCCTTATAGCAGTTAAATGCTGTTTATTTCGAATTATAAGTTTTGCAATTGCGATACGTTTCGATTCTTTCATTGCGCTTAAAAGGAGAGTATAAGCTTTGGCGGCTCCTTTATCAGGAGATAAGTAATAAGATTGTTCGTAATAAATCGGATTTATTTGTTCGGAAAGTACAAAATCCTCGATTTCGATAGTTTTTGATGCTTTAGGGTTTAGGGAATCAAGGTCTTCCTGTGTTACTACGACATATCGATCAGGCGAAACTTCATAACCTTTAACAATTTGATCACTTGGTACCTCTGCACCATCAATGGCGCAAGTTTTCTTAAGTCGAATACGGCACCCATCAGATTTGCGAAGCTGGTTAAAACTAATTGTTTTCTTTTTTACAGTATTGTACATCTTTATGGGAACATTAACCAAACCGAAGCTTATTGATCCGCTCCAAATAGGTCTTGGCATTTTGAGGCACCTCACAGTCTCATTACTTTTTTTCGCGTATTACATTTAGCGGATTTTTATCATTTCGCAACCCTTTAAAGGATGGGTGTCGAAGAGTGCCATTTCCCGTCCATTCGGTAAATTCAAATTCGCCTACAATTTTTGGCTCAATGAAAATTGAATCAGCGGGTGTTGTCCCTGTAAAGGGTGAGGTTAAGCGCGTGAGTGGTTGAAATAGCTTTTTAAGTTCGTCCAATTTCGTTTCAGAAAAACCAGTTCCAACTTTTCCTGCAAAAATAAGTTTTTGAGCCTGTCCAGGGTTTTCGGAAGTTTCGGAAACGTTATTATAATAACCGACCAAAAGTGCTCCAATCTGCCCTTCACGTTTTCCTTTTCCAGGAACCCAGCCGCCAATTACTAATTCTTGTCGAGCTGTGTTTTTTATTTTCAACCAATCGCCTGTTCTCTTTCCAGGGAAGTATAGGCTGTCTAGCCTCTTGGCAATTATTCCCTCTAATCCTAGTTTCCGTGTTGCTTCGAGAATATCCATTCCAGTGCCTGTTTTGTAATGAGGTGTTTGCCAGTTGGAACTATTAAGCTCAAGTTTTTCTAATATATGCCTGCGTTCAGTGTATTTTTCTTTCAGTAATGAAATTCCTTGATATTCTAATATGTCGAAAATTATATAGGTTACAGGTATGTTTTGTACGCCTCTATTTATAGTGTCAGAAGATGTTACGTTCATACGATGCTGCAATAAGCCGAAAGAGGGTAGACCATTAGGTTGAAATGCAACTATTTCACCATCCAGGACTATCCTCTCGCTGGTGATAATTTTAGCTAACGGTTGCAATTCGGGATATTGATGGGTTATATCGAACATATTGCGACTCAAAAGCTTTAATCTGCTATTTTCGATATATGCGATTGCCCGAATTCCATCCCATTTAATTTCGAAGCTGTAATCATTATCATTGGCTGGTAAAGCAGAGGCCTTCGCAAGCATTGGCTGTATTAATTGCATATAATATTCCTCCGTAAGATTAGTATTTTAGTAAAGCTTACAATTATAACTATAGCTTTAGTGTAAAAAATGGAAAAAGCAGGTCTTCACTTAATTAAAAGAGAAGGCCTGCTTGATTATTGAACCAGCAAAAAAAGAGGCCACATAGGCCTCTAAATTTTAGTAGCTTTTAGTAGCTTGGAAGCAATCGCGGCAGTAAACAGGTTTGCCAGCTGTAGGCTTGAAAGGAACCTGTGTATCAACACCACATGCGCTGCAAGTTGTATTAAACATTTCGCGTTGTTGACGGAAACCGCCTGTATTACCACTGCGTCTGTTGTTGTTGCTGTTGTTGTTTTGGGCTTTTCTAGCGGCACGGCATTCTGGGCAACGGGAAGGCTCATTTTGGAAGCCTTTTTCTGCGTAGAAGGACTGCTCTGAAGCAGTGAAATTGAAAGCCACTCCACACTCTTTACAGGAAAGTTTTTTGTCTTGGTAGGCCATTAGTAACCAACCTCCTCATAATAATTAGGTTCTAACAATTGCCGGCCGGTTGGTTAGGTTTATAGCTACGTAAGCCATCCAAAGCAATTATTTTCGCTCCTGACATTAATATACATTGCTTGTATTTAGCTTGTCAAGAATTGGTAAGTAGTTTTTCCAGTTCGTCTAATCTTGCGGAAAATTTAGCTAAGGTTACCTCGATTGGCTTAGGAGATGACATATCAACTCCAGCATTCCTCAGCAGGTTGAGTGAATAATCTGATCCACCGCTCTTTAAGAAAGATATATAGCGATCCTGAGCTGGTTTACCCTCATTAAGTATTTTATCAGCAAGTGCAGTAGCTGCTGAATACCCTGTAACATACTGATAAACATAAAAATGAGAATAAAAATGAGGAATCCTAGCCCATTCTATGTTTAATTCCTTATCATATACAATATCTTTACCATAATATTTTACATTAAGCTCTTGCCAGAGGGAATCAAGCATATCGGCTGTTATTGTCTCACCTTTTTCGGCGGCTTCATATAACAGCAACTCAAATTCAGCAAACATTGTCTGGCGGTATACCGTAGTACGTACTTGCTCTAGATATTGGTTTATTAAGTATAGGCGTTGCTGTTTATCAGTAATTTTGTTTAACATGTAGTCTAGAAGAAGTATTTCGTTAGTTGTTGATGCAACTTCAGCGCTGAAGATTGTGTAAGATGCTGTAATATAAGGCTGATTGGTATGACTGTAGTGACTATGCAAAGCATGACCCATTTCGTGCGTTAAGGTTGATACTGCATCATATCGGTCGTTATAGTTTAATAAAACAAAGGGATGAACAGTATGAGTGCCCCAGCAATATGCTCCAGTGCGCTTACCACGGTTTTCATAAACATCAATCCAACCTGAAGAAAGACCTTTAGCTAGAATTTCATTGTATTCGCTTCCCAATGGTTTTAGACTATCTTTTACAATTTCAAGACCTTCTTCGTATCTAAAGTTCATATCAACATCCTTAACAAGAGGGGTGTATAAATCATACATATGTATTTCTGATAGATTAAGAGCCTTCTTTTTTAGATCGACATAACGATGCAATGGAGCAAGATTATTGTGGACAGTAGAAATTAGATTAGTGTAAACTTCAATAGGAACATTTTCACTTTTTAAAGCAGATTCTAATGTTGAATTATATTTCCTTGTCTTAGCATAAAATATGTTTTTCTTTACATTACCACCAAGTGTTGCTGCAAATGTATTGCGATACTTATTATAGGTGCCAAATAAATTTGAAAAGGCCTCTCTACGAACCTTTCGATCAGTCGAGCGGATGAGTGTACTGTAACGGCCTTCACTTAACTGTATTTCACTGCCCTGCTCGCCAGCTGTCATTGGAAATTTCATATCGGCATGAGCTAACATATTAAATGTGTTTTCTGACGCTTGTGTTACTTCAGACACCCTTGAAAGAAGTTCTTCCTCAGCTGGAGAAAGAACGTGTTGCTTTTGCCTAGACAAATCATCAAAATAAAATTTGTATTCTTTTAGACTAGGATTAGCCTTGACAAAATCAGCTAATAATTGTTCGGGAAGCTCTAAAACCTCGGGTTCAATAAATGCAGTTGCCGCTCCTGCTTCAGCAAGCAATGATTCTATTTTTCCCGTCATTGCTTGGTATTTTGTATTTTCGGCGTCTTCATCGCGATGCATTCTTGCATATGCATAAAGTTTACCGCTGATTATTCCTATATCGTCACGGATTTTCAGGCAGGCTAGCAGGTTGTCAGCCGACTGATTTAACCCTCCCTTGTAATGAGCAATATCTTTAAGAAGTGTTTTTAAGTGATTAAAATCGCTTTGCCAAAGGTTTTCATCGGAATAGATGTCACTTAGGCTCCATTTGTACTCTGATGGTATTTCGCTTCTTTCAGGTACCTGAGACTTAGCACTAACACTTGAATTAGCAGTATTTCCAAAAACTATGGCGCTCAATACGATTGGGAAGAAGTTTCGGATTTTCAATATTTATTCGCTCCTTTAGAGTAAGTTACTATTAATATTATAAAACAGGAATTAAATTTCCTGTTTATATTATCCTAAAAAGCCAAATTTGTTATACTTTAAAGTACTTAACTATTCCGTTAAAAATACTTTCAGCCGCTTTTGAACGCCCGTCTGTACTTGCTAGTAATAATTCTTCTTCAGGATTTGAGATAAACGCGGTCTCAATTAATACCGCAGGCATGTTTGTATAGCGGATTGCATAAAAACTTGCAAAGCGTGAACCCCGATCTTTTGTACCTAGTTCTTCAACTAAGCATTTTTGGACCTGAGCGGCTAACTGGATTGATTCATCATCACCATAGTGAAAAGTAGTTGTCCCAGCAGCAGTAATGCTGGTAAAGGAGTCGTTATGAATACTAAGAAAAATATCTGCATTTGCATCATTAGCAGTGTTAACTCTTGCACCCAATTCATCACTTGAAGAAGCGTTTGGATAAGCGACATCTTGATCAGTTTCACGAGTCATAATTACTGTTGCGCCATTGGCTTCAAGTTTTTCCTTAAGCAGAAGTGACACTGCTAACGTATTGTCTTTTTCCATAGTTCCGCTCGGGCCAATTGCCCCTGGATCGCTGCCGCCGTGTCCAGGGTCCAAGCAAATAATCTTACCTTGCAGCCGACTGCTTTCGATTTCTTCTATAGTTTGTAGGGAGAAATCCACTGGTTCAGTCGGTGTTGGAGTTGAAGCAGAAGTCGATGATATGTAAATGACTTCTTTGCCAGCATCATACCAGATTTTCCAACGAAGAGTTTTTGCAATGGTTTTTAGAGTTAATATTAAATCATTAGTAACGCGTACATTTATTGGTATTCTTTGACCGTCTATAATAATTCTCATATCTAACACCATCCCTTCAAAGTTTACCTTGCTGTATTGTATGCGTTACTTCACTATACGGTGATTTCTTGTAAAATGCAGAGCATACTAAGTTATAATCAAATTGTCGATAAATAAAAGTTAAGATAGGTTGGTGGAGTAATGAAAACGGTTTTAGCCACACTCAATGCAAAATATATCCATTCTTCGTTAGCCTTAAGATATTTAAAGGCATTTTGCAATGATATATGCGATTTTAAGGTTAAAGAATTTAGTATTAATAATAGCTTGTTTGATATATTAAGCGAAATATATGCGGAAAAACCAGATGTAGTTGGCCTTGCTTGCTATATCTGGAATATTGACATGACGCTGGAATTAGCCAATTTATTGAAAAAGGTACTTCCTGACACAGTTATTATATTAGGTGGACCAGAAGTTTCTTATGATCCCGAAGACATTATGGAACAGCATAAATATATTGATTACATAGTCCAGGGTGAAGGCGAAGAAACGTTATACAAATTACTGACTCAACTGAAAGCAAAAGCAGAAGTTTCCGCTATTCCTAATTTGGCACAGAGAATTAATAATAAGATAGCTTTAAATGGAGATGCAGGTATTGTTAAGAATCTGAATAGTATACCATTTCCTTACAACGACGAGGAAATTAGTACCTTAAAAGATAAAATTATCTATTATGAAAGTTCGCGAGGGTGTCCCTTTTCTTGTCAATATTGCTTATCTAGTGCTACACAGGGCGTGAGGTTTTTAGAGGTAGATAGAGTTATTAAAGACTTATCATTCTTTATAAGGCATGATGTAAGACAAGTTAAATTTGTTGATAGAACCTTTAATGCTCGAAAAGATCATTATCTACCAATATTACAATTTATCTCTCAGCAGAACTGTCGAACCAATTTTCATTTCGAAATTGCAGCAGACATTTTAGATGAAGAGGTTCTAGAAATATTAAAAACCATACCTAATGGGCGGGTTCAATTTGAAATAGGTATTCAGTCAACGAATAGTGCTACTTTGGCGCAAATTAGAAGAAGTAATAATTGGCCTAAAATAGTCGATAATGTTACTAATATAATTGCTACTGGCAATATCCATGTTCATCTAGACTTAATAGTAGGGCTGCCTGAAGAAGACTATAAGACATTCGGAAAATCCTTTAATGATGTCTATAACCTTAAACCGCACATGCTTCAAATAGGTTTTCTAAAACTTCTGAAAGGGTCCGGAATAAGAAAGTGTGCCAAAGAACATAGTTACATATTTATGGACTCAGCCCCGTACCAAGTGCTGGGGAATAAATATCTCTCATTTAGCGAAGTTCGTAAGCTTCATTTAATGGAAGAGATTTTTAATCAAGTGTACAATAGTGGACGTTTTTCTCATACATTAGATTACTTCATAGGATATCACAATGGTGATGCCTTTGGATTTTATAATTCATTGACTGATTTTTGGGAACAAAGGGAATTACACATTGTTGCTCATAGTCCAAAATCACTCTATCAATATTTACGTGAATTTTGCCAACTCCTTTATGAGGATACAGAGAGCTTATGTGACGAATTTCTAAAATTCGATGCTCTAATTACAGAGAAAGGGTCATTACGACCTGATGTATTAGGTTGGAACGAAAATTGTTGGAATGATGAAACAACAGCCTTTTGGAGAAATGAGAAACTCGTACATAAATATATTTCAGACTACAAATTTACGACATGGCGCGATATTAAGAAAAAACATCATATAGAAGTATTCACTTTCGATGTGCCATGCTATATAAAAAATAAAAACATTTTAAAGAAAAGTACGCCAGTATTGTTTTCATTTAATGGAGAAGAAGTAGACTTTAAAACTATTGAAGCGGGCGATTTTTGGATTGGAGGACAATAATGGTAAGATATAATGTGTATTCAGACTACTTAAAGAAGCGCTATGGGCAGAAGGTATATAAGCTGCCTGTAGGATTACCAGTTACTTGTCCAAATCGCGATGGTGCCTGTGGTACACAAGGATGTACCTTTTGCGGGGAAATTGGTGCCGGTTATGAAAACTTGCCTGCATCTATGACGGTTGAAGACCAAATAAATGCGAATAGGGCTCATATTTCGCCAAAGTATAAAGCAGAGAAATTTATAGCTTACTTCCAGAATTTCAGCAATACATACTTACCTGTAAATCAACTAAAGGAATATGTAATTCAGGCATGTCAAGAAGATGTAGTTAGTATAGCGCTAGCAACTCGCCCAGATTGTGTAAATGATGAATATTTGGACATGTTATCAGAGCTAGGAAGCCGATATGGGAAAGACATTAGTATCGAATTAGGCTTACAAACGGTTAATTATCATTCGTTGATCAAAGTGAATCGTGGACATACATTAGCTGAGTTTCTTGATGCTGCATTAAGGATTAAAAGGTACAACATTGATGTATGTGCCCACTTAATACTAAATTTACCTTGGGATGACACGACTGATGTTATTGAAAATGCAAAGATACTATCTGCTATCAGGGTTGATCAAGTAAAGTTACACGCACTATATATTGTGAAAGGTACAGCCATGGCAGATATGTATCAACAGGGGTTAATATCGCTTATTAGTAAAGAAGAATATGTTGAGAGGGTTGTAACCTTCTTAGAGTATCTTCATCCTGATATCGTTGTTCAGCGCTTGATTGGACGTGCGCCAGAAAGCAATACTTTATTTACGAATTGGCAAACAGGCTGGTGGAAGATTCGTGATTCGATTGAAAAAACGCTTGAAGAAAGAGAATCTTATCAAGGTAAACGATGTACGTATCTAAATGGAAGCGCAGTCAGAAAATTTCTTTAATTTAATTCAGGAAAAACTTGCATGTTGACAGAACGTGTCGTAAAATGGTACTATAAGCAAGTCGCCGCTGACACAGGTAAAAAAAACCAGTGACGGTGGCACAAAGTACCAAAAACAATATGTTGACATGATAAATTAGTTATGTTAATATAGATAAGCTGTCAGATGGCAGCAAGTCAAAACGGTTGAACGCAAGAACAACCAGTGTTCCCTGAAAACTAAACAATGTAAGAAGAATTAATGCCAGATGTGCGGTGCTCATTGAGCACAAAACGTTAATCGTGCAAACGAATTAACAAAAAGCAATTTCGAATTATAAAGAGCCATCAA
>NZ_JBAIYU010000011.1:0-83873 GCF_036763085.1 Dendrosporobacter sp. 1207_IL3150 | reverse complement strand
CCAAGCGACAACTAGTGATAAATATTACGCTCGATAAGTAAAGACTTTGACATTCGATAAGTCTTTTTATCATATAAATTACCGAACAAAATTCAATTAAAATCGAAAATAAATGATAATTAATGGAGGGCTATTCAATGCAGCTAAAAAATTATATGGAAGACTTGGTTTTTGAACAGCTTGATAGAGTAATAAACAGTCATCAGGGTGTTTGCAAATGTGAAAAATGCAAATATGATATTGCTGCTTTAGCTCTAAATTACCTTCCTCCTCGATATGTCGTTTCAGACAGAGGAGAAACCTATACTAGAATTAAATCACTCGAGCAACAGTTCCTTGTTGATATTATGTCTTCAATCACATTAGCCATAACAATTGTCAATGGACGGCCTAAGCATAATGCAGAGTAAGGTACTTTGGGACAAAATAAAGAATAGAATACTGCGCAAGTCTGACAAGGTATTGGGTATTGATATAGGTACTGGATCATTGAAGATAGTTGAGCTAAGCTTCAATAATGAGCGGTTTGTCGTTAAGAATATTGCGATAGGCGATTTCCCTGAAAATCTCTTTGAAGATGGCAAGCTTGTTAAGGTAGATGAATTTACTTATATTTTACAGCAGCTTGTAGCAACAAGCGGTTTTTCTAGTCGTGATGCTGTACTTGCCTTAGGCGGCAAGTCAATCTTTATTCGTGAAATAGCCTTCCCCAAAATGGCTGAAGAAGAGATTCGGGAAGCAATTAAATGGGAAATGGAAAAATACGTCCCTTATGCGCCGGACAGCTACCATTATGATTTTTCCATTGTAGGCGAGGTTGAAAATGGGATGGAACTAAAGGTTCTACTAGTAGCTGCGCCTAAAGTAAATATCGATCCAATAATAGCGGTAGTGAAAAACGCCGGGCTTAAACCTGTTGCCATCGATGGTGAGGCCTTTGCTTTATATCGTACATTAGAAAATGCGGAAAATTCGATGATTGTTGACATTGGACAATTTGCCTCACAACTCATTATTTATCAGAATGGCATACCGACTGTAACCAGAATGATACCCATCTCTGGGCAACGCTTTACTGAAGCTGTTATGAGCGCTCTTGATTTAGATGAAACTGAGGCGGAACTTTTAAAGAAAAGGCAGAAAAACCTACTTCCACAGGTAAATGGCATAAATGATAATACTGAAATACATGACCAGATGATGATGATAGTTGATGAGCTTGCAAGGGAAATTCGCCGGACTGTGGAGTTTTATCAAATTCAGAATAAGCATTCGAGTATCGAAAAAATAATAATCTCAGGTGGCGGCGCTTGTTTGGACAACCTTGGCGAGCAGCTTAAATCTATTTTAGACCTTCCAATAGTTCTTAACTCAGCATCTGGGACAATAGACTACTCACCTTCATTTGATCCTAACTACATCAAAGATGTTGCGCCTAGACTGGCTGTTGCTATTGGTTTAGCATTACGCGGAGGGGAAGTATGATTCGTATAAACTTACTGCCGACTGAAGAACGTCGCTCAGAGCTTCCTCTGTACAGAATTTTTTCAGTAGTCGGCGTATTCGTTGTACTTATATTAATATGTATCTATAGTTATGGGTATTTTACAACTAGCAATATAGAAAGTAAAATTCAAGAAAAACGTACGCAATATGAGTTGTTAAAACCAACTCAAGAAAAGATGCGGGTTACTGAAGCTAAAGTTCAGCAAATTAATGCTAAAAACAATATACTGCTCAGTTTAACACAGGAACGTAAGTCTTGGCATGCGATTATGACTCATATTGGGGTGGTAAAAACTCCGAACGTATGGCTGACTGAAGTTGGTTTGGCGGATAAAAATTCATTTAAAATAAAAGGATTAGCAACCAGCTATCCTGATTTAGCTACATTTATTAAGAAGCTTGAACAAGATGACTTGTTTTTAGATGTGGCGTTAGTGAACTCAGAAAAACTTACTAATGACAGAGATTATTCAGCTGGAGTAGCCAATTTCGAACTTCTAGTAAAGATCAAGGGGATGTAAAGTGGATTTTTCAATGAAAAATGTAACAGATAAACATAAAATATTGATTTTTTGTGCAGGTATTGTTACAGTTATTGTAGTATTTTATTATTATATACTTATTCCACAGCAAGACCGCATTGCTCAACTAACATCAACCTACGAATCAGAACGCCAACGTGTACAGACTATTGAGGCCTTTGCTAAGGCTCATCCAGATATTGGCGTATATGAACAGGAATTAAATAACAAAATAGCTACAGTTGATAAGATGCTCCCTCATAATATTGAACTAAGTGAGTTTATTGTTGAAGTTGAAAAATCGGCAAGCAACAGCGGTTTGCAGCTAACAAAATTCAAACCAGGCCAAGAAGTCAATAAAAATGGCTATCGTGAAATACCTCTTGAGTTAGTGGTAAAGGGAGATTACTTCCAAACTTTAGCTTTTTTAAAGAAACTCGAAGACTTGACTCGCTTTAACTCAGGTAATAATGTATCAGTACAGTATCGTGATGGGCAGTTGGAGAGTAAAATTCTTATCAATATTTATAGCTTTGGAGTTAATCAGCAAGAGCAAACTAAAACAAACGGCAAAGGTGCTAACCCTAAATAGGGTTAGCGCAATTTTTATTACTGGGAATTGTAATTTTATGTTTTTAAATGCAAGCAATTAAATTAGAGGTGATATAATGTTACGTTTTATGACTGCAGGCGAATCTCATGGACCTTGTCTAACTGCAATTATCGAAGGACTTCCAGCTGGTCTCAATATTGACATAGATAAAATCAATAAAGATTTAGCCAGACGTCAGCAGGGATATGGACGAGGCGGACGGATGAAGATCGAGCAGGATAAGGCAGATATTCAATCCGGTGTAAGGTTTGGTCAGACATTAGGAGGGCCAATTACGTTAGTTATTCGCAACAAGGATTGGGCTAATTGGCAGGATCGTATGTCGGTCAGCGGTCAACCGCATGGAGAAAGTGTCACGGCAGCTAGACCTGGACATGCCGATTTAACCGGGGTGCAAAAGTATCAGCGCCAAGATATTCGTGATATTTTAGAGAGAGCTAGTGCTAGAGAAACTGCTGCCAGAGTTGCTGTAGGCGGTCTAGCAAAACAGCTTCTCGAAACCTGTGGAATTAAGGTAGTTTCACACGTTACAAATATTGGTGGTGCTTATATTGACCGACCAAAAGTAGATTATCACTCTATTGAAGAACTGTTAAACGGCTCTGATTTAAGCTGCATAGATACTGATGCTGAAGAGCGTATGAAACAAGCTATACGTGATGCTAAAGAACGCGGAGATACATTAGGCGGAATTTTTGAGATAGCTGTACTTAATACGATGCCAGGTCTCGGCAGTCATGTTCAGTGGGACCGAAGACTAGATACCCGCATATCAGCTGCGATGATGTCTATTCAGGCTATCAAAGGCGTAGAAATTGGTGAAGGCTTTGGCTATGCAAATCTGCTGGGCAGTCAGGCCCATGATGAGATATTTTACAATGATGAATTAGGTTATTACCGCAAAACCAATCATGCAGGCGGCTTAGAAGGTGGCATGAGTAACGGCGAACCAATTATTATAAGGGCTGTAATGAAGCCAATTCCAACACTGATGACTCCACTTGCTTCTGTTGATGTATTGAGTCATGAACAAGTTATGGCTAATACCGAACGCAGCGATGTATGTGCTGTTTCTGCGGCGGCGGTTGTCGGGGAGGCAATGACGGCCATTGTTATTGCTGAGGCCTTGCTCGAAAAATTCGGCGGCGATAGTTTAGGCGACTTTACAGCAGCTGTCCGCAATTATCGAGAAAGACTTGGCAGGTGATTGTATGAAGAATGTCGTCTTAATTGGCTTTATGGGAACAGGGAAAACTAGTACAGGGCGTCTGTTAGCCAGCAGACTAGGACGTCCATTTATTGATACTGACCAGAAAATTGAGAATGAAAGCAATATGACCATTCCAGAGATGTTTAAAATACATGGTGAGCAGTACTTCCGGCAGAAAGAAAAGGAAATGGTGACAAGGGTCTCTCGATATACATGTGCAGTGATTGCTACAGGTGGCGGAGTAGTTCTCTTCCCAGAAAATGTGGGTAGGCTAAAGAGTAATGGGATTGTTATTGCACTTACCGCATCACTTGATGTGATTTTAGAGCGCACTGGCAGACGTAATAGCCGACCTTTGCTTAATCGCCCGGATAGGGAGGAAGTTGTTGCAAACTTACTAACAGAACGTTCTGAACTATACAGCTTTGCCGATTTATCTATTGATACCAGCGATAGAACACCACAACAAGTTACTGACCAAATTATAACTTTCTTACGTCAAGGAGGGTATTTGCGTGGGAGATGTTAGCGTTAATCTAAGAGATATAAGTTATACAATTAATATTGATAGCAATAATTTAGATAATGCTGGGCAGCTACTTAGGCAGCTTAATTATCAAGGAAAGATTTTAGTGGTGTCTGATGAAAATGTCGGAAAACTGTATGGAGAAAGAATTATAAGCCTTTTAAAGTCGGCAGGTTTGATGCCCGAACTGTTTCTAGTGCAGCCAGGCGAGGAAACTAAATCACTTACAGTTGCTGAAAAAATTTTTGCTAAGGCCATTACCATGGGTCTTGATCGTAAATCGCCGATAATAGCTTTAGGCGGCGGTGTAGTAGGTGATTTGACTGGTTTTATTGCGGCAACATATTTGCGCGGTGTACCTTTCATCCAAATTCCAACAAGCCTGCTAGCCCAAGTTGATTCAAGCGTAGGTGGAAAAGTAGCAGTCAATCATGCTCTTGGAAAAAATTTGATTGGTGCTTTTTATCAGCCTAAAGCAGTTTTGATTGATACTAATACCTTAAGCACCCTGCCTGAACGAGAATTATATACTGGTTTAGCAGAAGTTATTAAGTATGGTCTTATTGCTGATAGTGATTTCTTTAAATACCTTAAGCATAACAGTGAAGCTATTCTTAATCGTGATAGCTCGGCCCTTAAACATATAATTAAACGTTCGTGTGAAATTAAAGCTGAGGTCGTGGAAAAGGACGAAAAAGAATTATCACTGAGGGTTATCTTAAATTTCGGTCACACAATTGCCCATGCCATCGAAGCAAACACCGGTTATAAGCAATATAATCACGGTGAAGCTGTAGCAATAGGCATGCATGGCGCTGCTCTGATAAGTAACCTCCTTGGTTTATGTAGTAATGAACTTGTTGAAGAAGTCCGCAGCATAATTTCACGTTATCGGCTGCCACTTAAGGCGAAAAATTGTACTGTAGACGATATTATTAATTTGCTTCTCAGAGATAAGAAGGTTGTAGGCGGCAAAGTTCATTGGGTATTGTTAAACGATATTGGTAAGGTAGTTGTTCGTAATGATGTTTCAGAAGATATTATAAAAAAAGCATTAGTTGAGATAATTATTTAAGTGACCCTTGCGGGTCCTTTTTTTATCCTAAGCTAAAGTGTTACTTTCTTTAAAAGCGGGATAAGTGGCGAGTATGGACTGAGTTGTTTTATGGCTCGTCCAAGCTGTGTTATCAATCTTGTTTTGCTTTTAACTAATACTAGAAGTTACTGATTATACTTATAGCATTCTCTAAATGTAAAAATTTAGCAGGATAGTTTGGTAAATAGTAGAAGTAATAGTTAAATATGTACTAGGGAGGAAGCTAGGTTGGTAACAAACAAACGGAAAGTGATTTGTATTGCCAGTATAGTAGCAGTGTTATTGGTTGGTTTAATAGGATATCGTATCTATGCCAATCTTGCTGCAAACAAAGAGCGGGCTGGGAAGGTCTCTCAAGGGAGAATTGTCACAGTAGAAGTATCTAAGGTTGAGAGACGTGATATAACTCCAATTATTACATACTCGGCTAGTCTTGAACCAGTTTGGCAGGCAGATATTTCTTCTAAAATTGACGGTAGAATAGATTCACTTCATGTTGAAGAGGGTGATTATGTCCAAGAGGGAAGCATTATTGCAGTCTTAGACACTAATGAACTATTAGCGCAAGTTATACAAGCTGAAGGTAATTTACTGTCAAGTCAAGCGAGTTTAGAACAAGCAGAGCAAGATTTGCGCCGAACAGAAGCCCTAGCAGGACAAGGGGCTATATCTCTTCAAGCTTTAGATGCAGCAAGGTCTAAGCGCGACTTGTCAACTGGCCAAGTCCGTTCTGCTCAGGGTAATCTTACGCTGTTAAAGGCTAGGTTGGACAATGCCAATATTTTAGCACCACGTTCAGGCGTTATTATTAAGAGGCACATGCAATCAGGCTTTTTCGCTAAAGCCGGTTCGCCAATCGTTACAATCGCAGATATAAATTCCTTACTTGCTAAGACTAGTATTGGTGAAGGCCAGATCAACGAGATTTCGGTAGGCAATACTGTTAAGATTAGAGTTGATGCCATTCCGGACAAAGACTTTTCAGGAACAATTACGCGTATATCCCCCGCTGCGGCATTGCCAGCACGGACGTTTACTGCTGATGTAACAATTCCTAACTCTGAAGGTATTCTGAAAGCCGGAATGTTTGCAAAAGTCTCGTCGACCGCTCCAATACATAAAAATATAATTGCTATCCCGGAAGGTGCTCTAGTAATGCGCGAAGATCAAAAAACAACTTTTGTAGTAAAAGCCGATAATAAAGTTGAGCAGCGCGTATTAAAAGTTGGTTTTGTTGGCGGGGGATGGGCTGAAGTTATAGAAGGTTTGTCCGAAGGCGAAAGAATTGTCACTTCCGGGCAGAATAAATTAAAAGACGGATCAAGCATTTCTTTAACAAAGGCTGCGGAAGGTGGAGTCTAAATGATTAACACCTTTATAAAGAGACCAGTATTCACAACAATGATTGTAATGCTTCTAGTTGTATTTGGTCTAAGCGCTTACCCGTCATTAGGTATTGATTTATATCCAGACATTGACTTCCCTATAGTTAATGTCACAGTTACTTATACTGGTGCATCGCCTGAAGAAATGGAAAGTTTAGTTACCAAACCGATTGAGGATGCAGTTAGTTCGGTCGCGGGGATAAAAACATTGTCTTCAGTATCACGTGAAGGTATTTCACAAGTTACGCTAGAATTTGAGTTTGGCACAAATCCTAAGCTAGCAGCCAATGAAGTCCGCGAAAAGGTAGCCAGCGTTCGAAAAAGGCTGCCCGATCAAGTCGACGAGCCTGTTGTACAGCGATATGATATTACCGCGCAATCTATAGTGTATTTCAGCCTTTCCTCAGACAGCCGCAGCCGTGGTGAAATAAGAAAACTTGCTGTTGATGTTGTCAAGGACGAGTTGCAGCGATTAGATGGGGTAGCAGAGGTAAATGTATTTGGAGCAAGTGATCGTGAAATTCATATCTATGTAGATCCCCATAAGGCTGAATCATATAATATCTCATTTAAGCAAATCCTGGATGTTGTAGATATGCAGAATGTTAATACTCCAGGTGGCAGAGTTAATGAACAGGGGACTGAACTTACGGTCAGAACGCTTGGCAAATACAAGAGTGTCGATGAGCTTAAAGAAGTCGTTATTGTTAATCAACAGGGCAAGCTTATTAAATTGGGCGATGTTGTCACTATTTCGGATGGATGGGGCGAAGAGCGTGTTTACGCGCAAACCGACGGAAGTCCAAGCGTGCTTGTCGCAATTCAAAAACAATCTGGTACAAATACAGTAGATGTTGCAGACCGGGTCAAACAAGCAATGCTAGGCATGCAGAAAAACATTCTGCCATCAGACATAAAAGTGTCAACAGTACGTGATAGTTCCATTTATATTCGCGACAGCGTTGAGGACGTTATGATGTCGCTTGTTTTCGGGGGAATCCTTGCTGTCATAATTACTTTTTTATTTTTGCAGAATTCAAGGGCTACAATTATTGGAGCAATTGCAATACCTACCTCAATAGTAGCAACATTTTTCCTCATGAAAGCCATGGGCTTTACTCTTAATAATATGTCACTGATGGGGCTAAGTCTGGCTGTTGGTATATTGATAGATGATGCTATAGTTGTTATAGAAAACATATATCGGCATATGGAGAAAGGTCAGTCCCCGATGGAAGCAGCTTATTTTGGCACAACCGAAATTGCACTAGCTGTAATGGCTACAACGCTTTCGATATTAGCCGTTTTTGTGCCAGTTGGAAGCATGGGACTGGTAATTGGTCAATTCTTTAAGCAGTTTGGCTTAACGGTAGCTTTTGCTGTAGCGTTTTCATTATTTGTCGCCTTTACTTTAACGCCAACATTGTCGGCCTACTGGCTAAAATATGATCATAACAAAGGTGCGTGCTTTTCCGGCATTCAAAAAATACTGGATAAATGGGAAGAGCTATTTCTTTCATTCCGTAAACTGTATCAAGAAGTATTAACTTGGGCTTTGCGTCGACCTAAGAAGTTAGTCGCATTAGCAATACTTTCATTGTTTATTAATGCGCTGCTTGTACAGTTTCTTGGCAAAGAATTTCAACCAACTTATGATTCAGGAGAATTCAATATTGCAGTATCAGCTCCAGCCGGTACTTCTATGGAAAAAATGAAACAGCTTATTGCGCCGGTTGAGGCAGAAGTCTTAAATATTCCTGAACTCGAAACTGCATTTATGGTAATTGGATCAATGAGACAGCCGGTATATAAAGCGAGTATTGGAATAAGACTAATACCTTCATCTAACCGTGCACGTAGCATGATGGATATAATGGATGACCTGCGTATTAAATTTCGTGAAGTCGAAGGTTTAAAGATTGCTGTGCAGAATAACCAAGGCGTAGGAAGAGGCGATTCTAGACCAATACAAGTCGGTATAAGAGGCTCTGAACTGGAAACATTGACTAGAGCTGCTCAAGAACTAGCAGATGCGATAAAGCAAATTCCTGGGACAACTGATGTTGATATATCAACAGAACAATTTGAACCAGAAGTCCAAATCAAGTTAAATAGTGCGCGGGCTGGTGATGCAGGCATCGATGCTGCAACCCTGGGTGATACTGTTCAGATGGCCTTTTTAGGAAAGGTTACTAAAAATCAATATACTGTGGGTGACAGTGATTATAATATTCGTGTTCAACTTGTACCAGAAGCGCGACTAAATATTGACGATGTCTCTAATTTGCGTGTTGCTACAAAGTCTGGAAGCTTTGTTCGCCTGAAGGATGTCGCCGAAGTAAAACTGTCTTCTGGTCCGACACAAATAGATCGTGAAGCTCGCCAGCGGCAAGTTATAGTGTATGCCAATACTGTGGGTGTCTCTTCCGGCGAAGTTATTGATAAAGTTAAATCATTAATTCCTAGCTTAAATCTACCATTAGGCTATAGTTATAAATTTGTAGGCCAAGCTCAAACTATGCAAGAATCGTTCGCTGAAATTGCTAAAGCTTTGATTTTAGCAATTGTACTAATTTACATGGTGTTAGCTGCAGAATTTGAAAGCTTCCTTCATCCACTTACGATAATGCTTTCCCTGCCGTTTTCACTTGTAGGGGCAATATTAGGACTGTTGATTGCTGGAAAAACTATAAATATAATGTCTTTAATTGGCGTAATAATGCTTATGGGGTTGGTAACAAAGAATGCCATCCTATTAGTTGACTATACCAATCAACTGCGGATCAAAGGCTGGCTAGTTACAGATGCTCTTATAGAAGCAGGTATTACTAGACTTCGGCCGATTTTAATGACAACAATGGCTATGATTTTTGGAATGGTTCCTATAGCATTAGGTTTTGGAGCCGGTGCGGAACTTCGTTCATCAATGGGGGTTGTCCTTATTGGCGGATTAATAACGTCTACCGCGCTTACATTAGTGATTGTTCCGTTAGTTTATTTATTAATTGATAATCTAAAAAGCGGTATAAAAGGGTCAAATAAGAATAATTCAGTAAATATGTAGTTATGGTAGATGCCTGTTACAAGGAGGATGAAGATTATGGTTAAAAGAATTGCCGTTTTGACAAGTGGTGGTGATGCACCAGGCATGAATGCCGCAATACGAGCAGTAGTAAGAAAAGGCATATACCATGGATTTGAGGTCTTTGGTGTACAGCGTGGTTATGAAGGAGTAATCCAAGGAGCTTTCAATTTAATGAGTTTTCAGTCTGTTGGCGGAATAATCCAACATGGTGGAACTGTACTAAAGACAGCTCGTAGTGAGGCATTCAAAACATCAGATGGATTTGCTTTAGCCTTGCAACAGTTAAAAAATCATTTTATTGACTATTTAATAGTTATTGGCGGCGATGGTTCTATGGCTGGAGCAGCTAAATTGGCAACAGAGGGTGTTCCTACTATGGTAATTCCGGGAACCATAGACAATGATATGGCCGGTACTGAATACACTATCGGCTTTGACACAGCCCTCAATACTGTGTTAGAGGCTGTGAATAAAATTCGCGATACTGCTGCCTCGCATGAAAGAGTTGCTATAGTTGAGGTTATGGGACGAAGCGCAGGCCATATTGCTCTTATGGCAGGACTAGCGTGCGGTGCCGAAGCTATTTTACTTCCAGAGCAGCCTTTGGATATTGAAACAATTTGTGAGAGACTGGGAAAAAGCTACAAGCGTGGAAAGCAGTATAGCATTATTTTAGTTGCTGAAGGTGTAGCCAAGGGCTATGATATAGCCTCACAAATCAGTGCAAAAACGCAATTTCAGCCACACGTTACTGTATTAGGCTATATCCAGCGTGGTGGTAATCCAACGGCGATGGATAATATCATGGCAAGCCGTATGGGAGCGGCAGCCATAGATAGCATCTTAACTGATGATATTAACAAACTAGTAGCATTGCGACAAGGTCAGATTGTTACAGTCCCATACGAAGAAGCCTTTAAGTCTAAGCATAAAATCGATTTATCAATTTATGATACAGCAGGAATATTATCTAGATAGTATTCTAAACATTTGAAAACAGCTTGCCTAGAGCCTTCATCTAAATCAAAGCTGATATTCGATTTATCATGTATAAGTAAATCGTCCTTTCTCATGTAATAAAACTATTGACCTGGCGAAAGCCAGGTCTTTTCGTATTGTTATATAAATTAGAATCATCTACTAATAGCAATCAGAAAATATTTAGATATGAAAGACCTAATTAAATTGATCAATATTAAATTATTTTTGTGTAAACATAACGAAAAGAAACTGAATAGGATATAGTGACACTAAGCTGGGGGTGGATTGATGAAAGATATTGACTTAAGTGGAGTAATAAATTTGATGCAAATTCAAAATGATTATATAAATCAGGTCTATAAAATTATTTATGTTTTATATACTGATTTGAATGTAGCTAATAATGCAGAATTTCAAAAATTCACTGTGCATTTCAATTCTTTTATGCAAAATCATGCAAGAAGCGAAGGCTTTAGCAAGGCCACTGAAATTTCACAGCATAATTATGTATTATTAGAAAAGCTAATTGATGGAGAGATACTTTCTACCGCGGAGCAGTTGGAATTTGCTGTAGGCCATCTCGAAACAGCTATAAAGGAGCCTAAAATCAGAACTAACATGCAAGTATTGCTGTTAAATCAGGGAATTATGCTGCTTGAAGAAACTCAATTGAAAATAATTGAAAATGTAGAGGGATTACTAGAAAATTTCCGAAAAACACAATTACAAAATTAACAGGATTTTTCAATTCTACGTAAAATACTTACAATATATATATATAGCTGGAATAATGTCAAACGGACATAATTTCCCATAGGATATTATGTCTTTTTCTTTACTGTCAAAAGGCTGTCTTAATTAAAAGTGATTTGACACCTAGGCATAAGCGGAATTTAACCAATTTCATTTTGCTTATCTACAGAGTGCTTCTAATATTTAAATTCGAGGAGCTAAATTATGAATGAAGTTATTTTATCTGAAACGCTGGAGGCTTTTCGGTCTGGCGACATATCGCTTGAAGAAACTCTGGACAAGCTGAAGTCTTGGCCATATGAAGATTTAGGTTTTGCGAAACTTGACCATCACCGAGCAATACGCCAAGGATTTCCTGAAGTTGTTTTTTGTCAGGGTAAGACAATTGAACAAGTTGTGGAAATAATGGATCGTTTAGTAAGCCATAACAGAAACGTATTAGCAACACGAGCCAGTTCAGCTATGTATGAAGCGGTTGCTAAAAAAATACCAACTGCGCAGTTTAATGAGATGGCTAAGTTAATATTCGTTCATCAGGAAGATATTACAGTTGATGGAGATCGAGTAGTCTTAGTTATGACAGCAGGTACAAGTGATATACCTGTAGCTGAAGAGGCAGCTGTTACGGCTGAAGTAATGGGTAATAAAGTCGAGAGGGTCTATGATGTTGGGGTTGCAGGAATACATCGACTTTTTGCTCACCAAAAACTCATTGATAAGGCAAATGTAATAATAGTTGTAGCCGGTATGGAAGGAGCACTAGCCAGCGTTGTTGGAGGACTAACCGCCAAACCTTTAATTGCCGTGCCAACAAGTGTCGGTTATGGCGCGAACTTTAATGGCTTGTCGGCTCTCTTGTGCATGCTTAATAGCTGTGCCGCAGGAATCGCAGTAGTAAATATCGACAACGGGTTCGGTGCCGGACGTTTGGCAAGTATTATAAATCATATGAGGTGATTACGTATGAAGGTGTTATATTTAGATTGTTTTTCAGGTATTAGTGGAAATATGTTTTTAGGTGCGCTTATTGATGCTGGGATGCCTGAGCAGTATCTCCGGGAACAGCTAGGTAAACTGCCTGTTACAGGCTATAGATTAGATATAGAAAGAACAAAAAAGTGTGGTATAAGTGCTATTTATGCTGATGTGAAGCTACATACCCATCAACACCATCATCATGACCACGAGCACCATCACCGTCATCTTCCTGATATAGTTGAAATTATCGAAAAAGCTGATTTAAATAGTGTGGTAAAAACAAACAGTATAAAAATTTTTATGGAATTAGCAAAAGCAGAGGCTAAGGTTCATGGCACCACTATTGAAAAAATACATTTTCATGAGGTTGGAGCTGTAGATGCTATCGTTGATATAGTAGGGGCGGCAATTGGATTAGATTGGCTAGGTATTGAGCGAATTTATACATCAAAACTTCATGTCGGCAGTGGTTTTATAAAATGTGATCACGGGGTAATGCCTGTACCTGCACCAGCTACTTCAGAATTATTAAAAAACATTCCTTATTACAGTGGCGACATTACTAAAGAGCTTGTTACGCCAACTGGCGCTGCAATTATTGCTGCCCTAGGCACAGAATATGGCGCAATGCCTGCAAACTTTATTAGTAAAATAGTTGCTTATGGTGCTGGTACCTGGGATTTGGAAATTCCTAATGTCCTAAGAATGCATGTAGGTGAATTAG
The DNA here is from genome assembly GCF_036763085.1 of Dendrosporobacter sp. 1207_IL3150. Classification (NCBI taxonomy): domain Bacteria; kingdom Bacillati; phylum Bacillota; class Negativicutes; order Selenomonadales; family Sporomusaceae; genus Dendrosporobacter; species Dendrosporobacter sp. 1207_IL3150. The sequence continues at coordinate 70,495 of NZ_JBAIYU010000011.1, read as the reverse complement.
ATGTAGCTTCAGCAAATAATGTTCATCCACTCAAAGTAATTGAAGCTAATATCGACGATTTAAACCCACAAGTTTATGAGTATGTTATGGAAAAATTATTGAAAGCAGGCGCTTTAGATGTTTGGCTGACCCCGATTATTATGAAAAAAAGTCGTCCTGCAACAAAGCTGTCAGTTTTAATTGAGAATACTGAGCTAGATAAGATGGTTGATATTATTTTCAAGGAAACGTCAACCATCGGAATGCGTTTTTATAGCGTCGAAAGATCAGTAGCCGAACGAAAGCTGACGACTGTCAATACCGATTGGGGATTGGTGAAAGTTAAGGTTAGTTATCAAGATGGAAAAATAATAAATATTACACCTGAATATGATGTTTGCAAACAGCTTGCTGAAGCTAATAATGTACCTCTTAAGGCAATACAGCAAGAAGCTTTAGCTCAGGCATGGAAACAGCTTGTCTAAATTGATTGGTGGCTCATAGTATTACTTAACGAAGAGGTGAGTAATATGGCTAGCTATATTAATAAAAATTACCTTATTTCTGATGTTGTTCCAGCTATGATTTTAGGTAAAGACGTGCATATTAATGGCAGAGTAGCTTTAAGCGAAGGATTACAGCTAACGGCAAGTCTGATAAACAGATTAAAGCTTTGGGGCATTACATCTCTATTTATTAGAGAAGAACTTTTTGATATACAAGCGATTACTTCACCAACATCAAATATTCAGCAGCAATTTTTTGATACATATGCTAATACAGTCAATATAATTAAAAATGCATTTGAGAACATCCGCTTTTTTAATGAAGTTGCAATTAAAGATTTAACTTTAATTGCAAACTCCCATATTACGCCGCTATCTAATGCTGTTGGCGTAATTAATCATTTGCATATGGTTAGGCGTCAGGATGACTATACTTTCCACCACTCTATTAATGTTGCTGTGATTTCTGGCATTCTAGGAAGGTGGCTAGGGTACTCAGAAAAGGATATTAATGAATTAGTTCTAACAGGTCTATTACATGATTCGGGTAAAACTAAGATACCTTTAACTATACTAAATAAGCCTGCTAAACTTACTAAGTCTGAAATGGAAATAATGAAACTACATTCAGTACACGGCTATATGCTTATTCGAGCATTACCTGAGGTATCGCAGCAGGTAAGCTATGGTGTTCTGCAACATCATGAAAGATTTGATGGGAGTGGATATCCGTTAAAAATCAAGGCTGATAAAATACAACCGTTTGCTAGAATAATAGCAGTGGCTGACATTTATGATGCAATGACCTCTGACCGTGTATACCGCAGTAAGTTAACCCCTTTTACAGTTGTAGAACTAATGGTAGAAGAAATGTATGAAAAACTAGATCCGAGAATTTGTTCGGTGTTTTTAAATAATGTACGAGATTATTTTATTGGTAATATAGTTAAACTTAGTGATGGAAGGGAAGCTGAAGTAGTGCATATGGGACACTTCATAGCTACACGTCCGACAGTTCGAGTTATAGAAGGGGAATTTATTGATTTAGAAAAACGACAAGATATCAGTATTACAGCTTTAATAAAAGCTTAAAGTATTTTATCTTGCTGTATGTAAGGAGTGAATAATTTGAAAGCTGTTGTTTTACTTTCAGGAGGTCTTGATTCAACGGTTTGCATGGCTGTAGCTAAAAGTCAAAACTATGACCTATATCCATTGAGTTTTAACTATAATCAAAGGCATAGCATTGAACTTGAAAGCGCCAAAGAGGTGGCTGAATATTACGAAGTCACAAGACATCTAATAATTGAAAACAATATGAATGAATTTGGCGGAAGTGCTTTAACCGATAAAAGTATTGAAGTTCCTGCCGCAAACATGGATAGTAAGGAAATACCGCCGACATATGTTCCTGCGCGCAACTTAATCTTCTTAAGTTACGCGTTGGGTTATGCTGAGGCTATCGGAGCAGAACGTATATTTATTGGAGTAAATGCACTGGATTACTCTGGCTATCCAGACTGCCGCCCCGAGTTTATTAGTCTATTTCAGAAGCTAGCTGATTATTCGACTAAAGCGTCTGTTCAAGATAAAAAGGAAATTATTATTGAAACACCGCTTATTCAATTATCAAAGAAGGATATTGTAATTCTCGGAACAAAACTGCAAGCTCCATTACACCTGACGCATAGCTGTTATCGAGGGGACGGTATTGCTTGCGGTAATTGCGACAGCTGCATACTCAGATTGAGGGGCTTTAAAGAAGCTGGGTTTCAAGATCCTATTTCATACGATAAGAAACTATAAGACTTTCTTACATGCACAAGGAGATAAGTATCGACTTCTGCTTTTGCTAAGGATCGGCGCTACTTTATATAACAAGAATAGTGATTTAATTTGAGTAACTGGCTTTCGCTTATGATGGCGCAAGCCGTTTTCATTAAAGACATTAGGTAGGAGTGACCAAATTGAAAGACGTACAAAATACTTCAGATAACCGAGGCATTGCAATACAAAAAGTAGGGATTAGTGATGTGCACCTGCCTTTTTTTATAAAAACAAAAAATGGTGATATGCAGTCTGTTCTTGCAAAAATTAAACTAACAGTGGACCTGCCGCAAGAATATAAGGGAACACATATGAGCAGATTCATTGAAGTTCTTAGCGAGTGGAGCCAAAAACCTGTATCTAGCCGAGAAATGGAGCAAATTCTCACTGATACTCTTGCTCGCTTGGATGCAAGATCTGCCTTTTTAAAAATTGATTTTAAATACTTTGTGGAAAAAATTGCTCCCGTCAGCGGGTTACGAAGCATGCTTGATTTGGACTGCTCGTTTTCTGCCACTCTGACTCAAGGTTATCCCTTAGAGTTTATAATGGGAGTTAATGTACCATTTACTTCATTGTGTCCATGCAGTAAAGAAATTTCACAGTATGGAGCTCATAATCAACGCGGTTTAATGAGGGTAAAGATTAAGCATGAGCCAAATCGATTTATATGGATAGAGGATTTGGCTGCATTAATGGAAGCACAAGGGAGTTGTCCCGTGTATCCGCTGTTAAAGCGCGAAGATGAAAAGTATGTAACTGAATTAGCTTATGATAACCCGAAGTTTGTAGAAGATGTTTTGCGCGATTTAGTTATAGCATTACGTAGCTTAGACTATGTAAAATGGATTGAAGTAGAATGTGAAAACTATGAATCGATTCATAACCATAGCGCATATGCTAGCCATGTAGAGTTTGTAGAAAGGTGACTAATTTGACTAATCTCAATTGGAAGAAGTTCACTAAAGACTGTAAAACAATACTAAATTGGTTACACGAAGGCGATTACCCTGAGGACATAGAGATAATAATTAAAGTTATTGCCTATATCATGAAGGGAGAAAAGCAGCCCGATGTTATTCTATCTTCCTCGATTGCAGGCCCAGCGCTCGAGGATATTTTTGATGCAGATTTATCAATCATAGAACTGCTGGATATTCCGGATGATATTTTAAAGATTGTAGGCTATTGGATTCATATAATTCCACGTGATGTTGATTTTCTTGGACGTGCTTATGAAAAATTAGTCAGTGGTCGCCGTATTCAGGGTAATTATTATACACCAGATGAAGCGATCGGCTTTATACTATCACACACAGTAGCTTTATGCGATATAGTAGAGAATCCTAATATTAGAATACTTGATCCAGCATGTGGATGCGGGTACTTTTTACTCCAGGCGTATGATATTCTGTATCATAAATTTATTCAAGCTCGCGAGTTATTGAAAAATTTTTATCCAGAGATGGATTTAACTGATAGGGGTATTCATCTACATATTATAAGTAAAAATTTATGGGGCGCTGATATTGATAAAACCGCTGCTTCTATAACTGCAATTAGCCTGACATTAAAAAGTAGTGATAACTGTCTTAGTGAAATTCCGCATAATATAATAGTTTATGATAGTCTCCGCCGCCCCAATGAAGGTAAATATACTAAAACAATTAGAGCTTTCTGGCAATCGAACTACGATTACATTATCGGTAATCCTCCGTACATATCTTTTGGTATACGCGGTTCTGGCAAACTTGAGCCTGAATACCGAGACTATTTAAGGCGTTCTTACGCCGACTCTGCTGAATATAAATTAAGCTACTATGTGTTATTCATTCAGCGAGGTATTGAACTTCTAAAAGAAAATGGACGATTAGGTTATATAATTCCTGACAGTTTTTTATTAGGGAGATATTATTCTAAAATACGTCGATATATAATGGAGAAAACTGTAATTAATACAATTACTCATATTAACTGTAATGTTTTTGCAAATGCATCAACCGGTTATTCGACACTGTGCATTTTTGAGCGAGTAAGTGATGCTCAAACTCGTTTAAATAATAAAATCAAGATATGCAAGGCAGAAAGCCTTGGAGATCTAATAAATATTAATACCGTATGCCAATATGAACAGAATTATTTTATGTCATTGCCATATCAACGTTTTAGAATCTTCTTTGACTTGAAAATTAAAGCTATTATTGAGAAAATTGATCATCTTGGAACATATATGAAAACTTATGCGTCAGGGCATACTGGAATAAGATCACTTACTCGTCAATGTGAAATAATAGGCTTAGATAAGTGCGGAGATAGTTGGAAAAAAGGCCTAATCTCGGGTAGTCAAATAACTAGATATGATATTGCGTATAAAGGGCACTGGATAAATATTAATCCAAGCTTGCTTTACAAAGGTGGATGGAGTAATAGTATAGTTGAGCAACGTAAACTTCTTATTAGGCAGACGGGAGATACAATTATCGCCGGCATTGATGATAATGGATATTATCATTTAAATAACATTCATAGTTTCGTTTTAAAAAATGATCAAATAACAATAGATTATTTATTGCTTATTCTCAACTCTAAACTTATGTCATTTTATTATCATGTCACTACTATGGAGTATGGAAGATCAATGGCTCAAACTGATATTGAGACGCTTGAATTGTTGCCGATAGTTGTTAATAAAGATATTAACCATCAGTCGTCTGACCTAGTAAAAACAATGATGGAATGCACAGCAAAATCACTGGCAGGTGACTTTAACTTTACAAAAAGAATGAAAGCGTTTGACGAATACTTAAACCAGCTTGTATATCGTATTTATAATCTAACCGAAGATGATATAAATCACATTGAAGAATTCGAAGCAAGTTTAGCTAAACGTACACGACGATTAGTGCGTCTTAGTAGTGAGTAGCAATATTGAATTATATATTCCATAGTATCTAGTATTGAAAGTATGCGATCAACTGAGAAATAATTGTCTAATAACTACGAAGTCAATTATATCCTTTGGAGAGTTGCTGATGATTAAAATTTATCAACGGCTAACTGTATTAATAATGCTAGTCTTAGCAATTTCAGGTGCTGTGATTTATTTTACAGTGGATATCAATACATTAAGTCATCTAAATGCATTCAAGCCATGGTCAATCTTAGCCGCGCTATTCTTGCTAGCTATAGGTCTAGCACTTGACGGAACACGATTGATGCATCTAGTTCGAATATCAGATGAGAGAATCAGTTTTTATGAAGCAATTCAAGTTGTATTTGGTAATTATTTTTTAGCATTGCTTACGCCGGGAGCTGCAGGAGGCGCTGTTGCTCAGTTAATGTTTCTTAGACGTGCGGGAGTACCTACTGGTAAAGCAACGGTTTTAGTCATTGTTAGAACCTTATTATCAATTGTTTTTTTATTATTATGTATGCCTATTATTTTTTTGTTTGACCAAGACCTGTTGCCTTGGATTTCTAAAAAAACCATGGTTTTATCTTCACTTATAGTTGCAGTTGTTATCATTTTTGCTATCTGGCTTTCACGCACAAATCTTCTTAGTTATCTTTTAGTTAAACTGACTCGAAGATTTAAATATCAACGAAGACGCAATATTTTTTCTGCGTATCGCGATTTTCAAGATGCAGCGTTTTTACTCTTGAAAGCTCCACTATGTATTTTTAGAGTTTTTATTGAATCAGCGCTAAGTTTATTAGCACTATATAGTGTTGTACCAATCTTGTTTATCGGAATGGGAATTGATATTAACTGGCATTACGTTTTAGGAAGAATGATGCTTTTAAACATTTTACTATACTTTGCGCCTACACCTGGCGGATCTGGAATCGCAGAGGGTGGTTTTATTATGCTGTTTAATGATTTCCTACCATCTGGTACAGTTGGAATCGCGGCGGTTGCCTGGCGCATTATTGTCGAGTATATACCATTTATAATTGGGTTGTACTACACGGTAAAGGTGTTTGGCAGAGACTTTATCAGTAAACAACTATAGTTTCGTCAGCTTGGTAAAACTATTAAATTTAAAAAAATTCTGTCAAGATTTAGTACTCTTTTGTTCGAAAAATCATGTTTTATATTTCAGTAAGAGGATTCAAATGATGCATTTTGATGCATAAGACATTATAATGATGGAGGAATATGTATTTTTTGAAACTATTTGGTAGTATAGTATTTTCTGCTAACAACATTCCGAAAAAGAATGTTCAAAATAGTTGAAAAATGTTATAATTAATACTGGTTTTTGCTTGGATTTCCATATATACATAGTATGGACAAAATATCGTGCCTAAGGGAGGAATTGTATATGGCACTTATAATTACTCAGAAGTTTTGTAAGGGTTGCAATATCTGTGTTGCTTTTTGCCCTAAGAAGGTTCTAGAGCTTGATGAGCTTGGGAAGATTTATATTAAAGACGCTGATAAATGTATTAGCTGTGGACAATGTGAATTGCGATGTCCTGATTATGTAATTAAGGTAACAAAGTCCAACGGAGGTGACAAATAAATGACGAAAGCTCGTTTACTGCAAGGTAATCAAGCATGTGCTGAAGGGGCAATAGCTGCAGGAGTAAGATTCTTTGCAGGTTATCCTATTACACCTAGTACAGAGGTAGCAGAAATTCTTGCAAAAGAACTTCCTTTAATCGGCGGAAGATTTATACAAATGGAAGATGAAATAGCTAGTATGGGAGCAATATGCGGCGCTGCAATGACTGGCGCTAAAGCTATTACTGCTACAAGCGGCCCTGGTTTTTCGTTAAAACAAGAATTAATTGGTTATGCGGCTATGGCCGAAATACCTGTAGTTGTTGTTAATGTTCAGCGTGCGGGTCCAAGCACAGGTTTGCCTACTTCTCCTGCACAAGGCGATGTTATGCAGGCTAGATGGGGGACTCATGGCGACCGTGCAGTTATTGTTTTGTCGCCAGGATCTGTACTAGAAGCGTTTGAGGTTACTGTTAAAGCTGTTAACTTTTCTGAGAAATTCCGTACACCAGTTATTTTGCTAATGGATGAAGTAATTGGTCATATGCGTGAAAAAGTTGAACTGCCTGAGATTGGTGAGCTGGAAATAATCGAACGTAAAAAGCCAACTGTATCACCTGAAGAATATTTAGCCTTTAAGCCTGATGAAGATGGTGTTCCTCCTATGGCTTCTTTCGGTGATGGCTATTTTTATCATGTGACTGGTTTGACTCACACTTACACTGGACTGCCTACTCAAGATCCAAAGGTAGCAGACGAACTAGTTCGTCGTTTGAACACTAAAATTGATAATGCAACTGAGGAATTAACTTTATATACAGAGCATTTCCTTGATGATGCCGAAATTGTTGTAGTTACATATGGCGGAACAGCGCGTGCTGCGATTGCTGCAGTGAAAAAAGCTCGTGAGCAAGGAATAAAGGTTGGTTTATTAAAGTTAATTACCATTTGGCCATTCCCAGGTCACATTATCAAAAAACTTTCTGAGCAAGCACACACTATTATTGTTCCTGAAATGAATTATGGACAATTAGTAGGGGAAGTCCAGCGTTACGCAGGCATGGACCGTGTAGTTGCTGTAAATAGAGTAGACGGAGCATTCTTTGAACCTGAAGAAATTCTCGCACCAATTGTTGCTGCTCATGGAGGTGCTAAATAAATGGCTAACATTGAAAAATATTTGCGCAAAACCGCATTGCCTCATATCTGGTGTCCTGGCTGCGGTAATGGTATTGTATTAGCATCACTTTTACGTGCAGTAGAGAAGCTTGACCTAGATCAAAAGAAAACAATAATAGTATCTGGAATCGGCTGTTCCTCACGTGCTTCTGGATATATGAACTTTAATACGATTCATACAGCACACGGACGTGCCTTGACTTTTGCTACAGGAATCAAATTTGCGAATCCTGAGCTCAATGTTATAGTTATAACTGGAGACGGTGATAGTACTGCAATTGGTGGTAATCACTTTATTCACTCCGCTCGCCGAAACATCGACATAACAACAATTGTTTTTAATAATAGCATTTATGGTATGACTGGTGGACAATCTTCCCCATTAACACCTCAAAGCAGCAAGTCCTCAACAGCTCCATTTGGTCAAATAGAGCGTTCCTTTGATATCCCAGCATTAGCGGTTGCAGCTGGTGCAACTTACGTTGCACGCGGTACAGCTTTCCACGCAACTATGTTGACGGATTTAATTACAAAAGCAATCCAAAACAAAGGTTTTTCAGTTGTTGACGCTATTACTCAGTGTCCGATAGGTTTTGGCCGTAAAAACAAAATGGGCACAGCGGAAAAAATGATGCAATGGCAGCGTGACAATGCTGTGACTGTTCAGGCTGCAGCTAAATTGGCTCCAGAAAATATGGAAGGTAAATTTGTTATCGGAGAGCTTCATAACTCACCGGCGCCTGAATATACTGCTGAGTACGAAAAGCTTATTGTCCGTTTGCAGCAGCAAAAAGGAGGGCAAGCATAATGTGGGAGATTAGTTTAAGCGGTACAGGCGGTCAAGGTTTAATACTAGCTGGGATTATACTGGCTGAAGCTGCAATATTAGATGGCAAAGAATCAATACAAACTCAGTCTTACGGTCCGGAAGCTCGCGGAGGGGCTAGTAAATCTGATGTCATTATCAGCAATGAGAGTATTGACTATCCTAAAGTATTGGCAGCAGATATTTTATTAGCAATGAGCCAAGAAGCTTGCAATAAATACGTTAAGAAATTAAAACCCGAAGGTAAACTGCTTATTGATACCACTTTTGTTAAGCAGCTTCCAGAAACGACTGCTGGGGTTTTATCATTGCCAATTACAAAAGCTGCTCGAGAGGAACTAGGTAATGCTATGTTTGCTAATATTATCGCTCTTGGTGCAATTGTTGGCGCGACTGGCATTGTAACTGGTGAGTCTTTGCTTAAGGCAGTTTTACACCGCGTACCAAAAGGTACTGAAAGTGTAAATACAAAAGCATTAGAGATAGGCTTGGCTATGGGTAAGGGAGAAGCCTAAATTTGGAGTCGAATATGTTTAAATGTGCTCATGTCGGTATTGTTGTTAGCAATACCGACCTTTCTGTTGACTTTTATTGTAATGTTTTGGGTTGCAAGCTTGTAGACAGTTATCAAAACAGCTTTATAAAGCTCACATACCTTAGTTCAGGAAATTATACAATCGAGCTAATCCAATATGCTGACAAAGACAATAGAGTAGGATCGGGTGCTGTTGATCATTTAGCATTTAAGGTGAAGGACATCGGCGAAGCTATAAATAAACTTAAAGGTGTTAACGTCGAGTTTATATTCACTGAACCTAAGCTCGTTAATAACAAGAAGATAGTATTCTTTAAGGGGCCCGACAGTGAGCGACTTGAATTAATACAAGAAATAACGTAAAAAAACCGACTTCATATGAAGTCGGTTTTTTTCCATAGTTTATGAAATAAGATCGGCATACACTGTGTGGTATGCCGATCCTATTAATAAAATGACTAAGACTAATCTTTAATGTTTTCAGCTAAAATTTCAGCTACATGCTTAATTTTTACGCTAGGCAATTGTTTATCAAGACCGCCTTGAATTTGCATCATGCACGCAGGGCAACCCACGGCAATGACTTCAGCACCACTGTCTTTGATATTTTGGATTTTCTCTTTAAGGATTGGCATTGAAAGTTCAGTATATTTAACCCCGAACGCTCCAGCCATACCGCAGCATTTATCGCAGTTATTCATTTCTACGAAGTCATAGCCTTTTGCTGCTTCGAGCAGTTTGCGAGGCTCTTCAAAAATATTTAGACCACGTTTCATATGACAAGAATCATGGTAAGTTACTTTTGTTCCGCCTGCCACTTTATTCAAGCGTCCTGCCTTAGCATATTCTTCAGCGACAAAATGGCTGAACTCACGGACTTTATGAGCTATCTTCTCAACACGGTTTTTCCATTGAGGGTCATCGTGGAAAAGTTCAACATAGGTTTCGTGCCAAGTTTCAGCGCAAGTAGGACAAGCCGAAAGGATAACATCAGCATTAGCTGCTTCGAACGCTTCGATATTCTTTATCGCAATGCTTTTAGCCGTTTCCTTGTCTCCCATACCTAGTACAGGTTTACCGCAACAGCTTTGATCTTCAGGGAATACGACTTCCATATTAAGATCATGAAGCACTTTATATACTGATTCACCAGTTTCAGGGAATATAAAGTCAATATTACATCCGCTGAAGAAAGCAATACGCTTCTTAGGATTTGCGATTTTTCTGGTGATTTTTTGAACTCTATCACGGAAAGGAGTATCTGCTACAGCTGGAAGACTGCGATCTTTTGCTAAGCCCGCGAGGAAGAGAGGTAAGTGGCGAATTACTTTGCCTGATTGGAACGGCTTTTGACCAATAGCTGCTAAACGAAGCAAAGTATGGAATACTTTACGATTTGCTAGAACGTTTTCAAAAACAGCCTTAACTCCAAACGGAAGACCATTGTCTTTAACTCTTTGTGATCTTAATTCTTCAATAAGACCAGGAATATTCATTTTTCCAGGGCAAATTTCTACGCACTTACGACAGCCGATACAAAGTTCATTAATTTGTTCGAAATCACCCATGCTGTGAAGGAAAGCAGTTAAAATTGCACCAATACCGCCCGCGTAGATATGTCCGTAAACGTGACCACCAACAATTGTATAAACAGGGCATACATTGAGACAAGACGCACAGCGAACACAGTTATATATTTCTTTGAACTTAGGATCTTTTGCAGCCTTAAGACGGCCGTTATCTAACAAAATAACATGAAGTTCTTTATCTTGCTCGATCCATTTACCATCTTGCTTAACAATGACCGGAGTTTGTCCAGTAGTCATTGTCATATAACTAGTCATACGCTGACCTGTTGCGTTACGAGGTAATGTCCGGAGAATAGGAGCAGCATCTTTAATTGTTGGAATAAGTTTCTCATAACCAATAATTACAACATGGACGCGAGGAAGGGTAGTAACTAAGCGTGCATTACCTTCATTTGTTACTAGACCGATAGCACCGTTTTCAGCAATGCCGAAGTTAGCGCCTGAGATACCCATGTCAGCAGTTAAGAACTCAGTACGGAGCGCTTTACGGGCAGCCTGTACCATGAAAGGAATATCTGTTGGAATTTCCTGCTGTAGTTCTTTTGAGAAATATTCAGCAATTTGTTCTTTATTTAAGTGAATCGCAGGCATAACCATATGAGATGGTTTGTGTCCGGCAAGGGAGATAATCCATTCGCCTAAATCTGTTTCTTTAACATGAAGTCCGGCTTCTTCTAAAGCATGATTTAGATGAATTTCTTCGGATGCCATAGACTTGGACTTTACGATGCGTTTTACATTAGCTTTTTTGCATAAATCAATTAAGTATTCTTTTAGAGCGTCTCCGTCTTTAGCACGGAAAACTTTACCGCCCCGTTTAATTACGGATGCTTCAAACTGATCTGCAACCGCATCAATATTATTAACAGTTTCGATTTTCATTTGTCTAAACTGTTCACGTAAAGCATCAACGTCTTCGACATTTTCATATGCTTTAGCACGTGCGATAGGATATGCTGTTGCAAATCGTCCTAAAGCTCCACGTAATACCTGGTCATTTAATTTTTCATTTATTTCTCTTTTTATATCACGATTAGTATTTTCCATTATTTCACACCTCCGTTGATATCTTCATCAACAGCAATTAAAATTAAACGGCTTGGTCCATGAACACCAATAGTTAAAACACGTTCGATATCGGCTGTACGGCTTGGGCCTGTAATAAAGCTTACATAGCCATCGTCATATACTTTAGAAATCACTTCAAAAGCTTCGGAAATTCCAGGTACGATGTTATTAGCGTTCATGAAAGCAATATGTATCGGCGGAAGCATAGTTACAACACGAGCTTCGTATGAAAACCCGTCCATACAAAGACTTCCGGACTCACCTATAGCAAATTCCACTGTTGAAATACCAATATCAGCACTTTCCGCATGCTCGGCTATATCAAACTTATCATTATATACTGCTATACCGAGTGCTTTTAGTTCTTCATTAATATTTGCAGCTTCTTGCATTGCACTATTAACCGCAACAACTTTTTTAGCATTAGTGAATTTCGCTAGGTTAGTAACGATTTCTTTTGCTTCTGCAGCTGTTTTTACTTTAAAAATCTCGGTACTAGCATTCTTAGCATTTTCTTCAAATGCAGCCCAAAATTGCGGACCAACTTTTCCGGCAGGAAATGCTGATTGCCAGTTATCACTTACTTTTTTCATATTTCCACTCCCTTGTTCACATATTGGTCATATATTAGACCAATCAATACTAAATAACTATTCTGAATAAGTTGGAAAAATCCTTTCTTTTTTTTATAAAAAATCCTACATATTTTACGGGAAAATCCTACATGATGTCGACTGCATTAAAAATAAGTCGCTTCGAGTGTTGAAATCGGTAAGCGATAATGAAAAATTTTACTGATTTTTGTTGTTTTAGCAGGAACTTAATGCAATTTATGGAATATACTATAGTTATTATTTATTTGACTTATAAATGTTAAATGAAATAGAAGAGGAAACAGGTGCAACTGCTTAAAAGGGAAGTCCGGTGTGATACCGGCGCGGTCCCGCCACTGTATTTGTTGAGTATGTCAGCTTTATGCCACTGGGGTAACCTGGGAAGGTGCAGACATGCGATGATTCAAGCCAGGAGACCTGCCTGTTTTAACACACACCGTCATAACTCCGAATAGGAGTGAAACGACCTACGGATGATAGGCAGGTGGGTAATATTCTAAGCAGTGCTTATGTATTGTTTATTTTAATACCCCCTGACTATAGGGGGTTTTTTAGTTTGTCAAAAAAATTACGCTCAGGCTTTACTACTGGTAGTTGTGCTGCCGCCGCCGCTAAAGCTGCAGTGTTAGCACATTATGGGCAGTTTCCAAACATAGTCGAAGTGCTTTCTCCTCAAGGCAAATTAATATGTGTACCAATTGCTAGCAGCTTTAAAAAAGATACCGGTGGTTTTGCCAGAGTTATTAAAGATTCAGGCGATGATCCCGATATTACTAACGGAACAGCTGTTGAAGCTGATGTTAGAATAACTTCGACACAAGAAATTACAATTAAAGCCGGCAAAGGTGTTGGTGTTGTTACCAAGCCTGGATTAGCTGTCGCTGTTGGCCAACCTGCAATTAATCCAGGACCGCATTTTATGATTACCAATGCTTTACGAGAAGTGCTGCCCATAGATTGCGGGGCAGAAGCTGTTATATCCATCCCCGCCGGCGAGACACTTGCTAAGCGAACTTTAAATTCAACACTTGGCATAATTGGCGGTCTTTCTATTATCGGAACTACAGGTATAGTTGAGCCAATGTCTGAAGAGGCCTTCAAAAATTCATTAACTCCGCAAATTAGTGTGGCTAAAGCCCAAGGATATGACACATTAGTTCTAGTCCCCGGTAAGATTGGTCAAGATATAGCAATTAACAAGTTCTCTCTGCCTGCCGAGGCAGTCATACAAACAAGTAATTTCATTGGACATATGTTAGAAAACTGTGTCAACCAAAAAATTAAGAATGTTTTACTGTTTGGTCATCTAGGTAAACTTGTTAAAGTTGCAGCTGGTATCTTCCATACACATAATCGCATGGCTGACGCCAGGCTGGAAACACTAGCTGCGTACATGGGGGCAGCAGGTGCACCGCAGTCAGCGCTGCAGGAAATTCTAGCTTGTACTACTACTGAAGCAGCCTTACCGATAATCGAGCACTATAAGATGGTGTCGGTTTATGATACCTTGGCAAAGCGCGCAAGTGAGCGTGCGATGCGTTACGTATTTGGAGATTTAACAGTTGGAACAGCTATTGTAACATTAAAAGGTGATATTTTGGGTTATGACAGCTCTGCAATTGAAATAGGAGGAACTCTGGGATGGAATATAAAATAGTAGTCGTCGGTATCGGACCTGGGTCTCCCGACTATTTGCTTCCTATTGCGAAACGTACTATTGATTCTGCCAAAGTTATCGTTGGCAGTAAACGTGCTCTTGACACATTAGCTACTCATGATTGTGTAAAAAAAGCAATCCAAAGTGATATAGCAGATGTACTAGATTTCATTGAAATGAAATCTAGTACATCTGATGTTGTTGTCCTTGTCTCGGGTGATCCAGGATATTACAGCTTGCTGAGTGCACTAAGGGGAAGGTTTTCACAAAACCAATTAACAGTAATACCAGGCATCAGCTCGTTTCAGCTTGCATTTGCCAAGCTTGCGCTGCCTTGGCAAGATGCTGCTTTAGTAAGTATGCACGGTCGTGAACCGGATGCCGAAAAGCTAGAGTACAAGCCAGGGAGAAAACTCGGAATTTTAACTGATAGTATAAACAATCCAAAAACTATTGCGACACGCCTTATGAATATTGGCTGGCCGCCAGAGAGTCTGGTGTGGATTTGTGCAAACCTATCTTATGAAAGCGAAGAGATCATCAGTGCAAATCTCACCAATGCTAGTCTTATTGAGGGATTTTCGCATTGCGTAATGGTGGTGAAAGCATGACACATTTTATTGGCATAGATGATGAAAAATTTATACGCGGTAATATTCCCATGACAAAGTGCGAGGTGCGGATATTAGCGCTGGCAAAAGCAAAAATCAAGTCAACCGACGTAGTTTTAGATATTGGGGCTGGCACAGGCTCTTTGTCAGTTGAAGCAGCCCTGCTTGCTCCTGAGGGTAAAGTATTTGCAGTTGAAAGAGAAGCTGAAGGAGTAAGCCTAATTAGAGCTAACTGCGATAAGTTCGGCGTTTCTAATATTGCTGTCATTGAGGGGAATGCTCCTGATGTCTTAGTTAATATTCCTCTTTGTGATGTTGTTTTCGTTGGAGGAAGCGGCGGCAAGCTAGAAGAGATAATAGAGGCGGCCAACAATTTACTAAAAATCGGTGGACGAATGATAATTACAGCTGTAACGGTTGAGACTTTATATAAAGCACTGCAAACTGTTCAGGCAAAAGATAACTTTACAGTAGAAGCTTTTGGGGTACAGGTTTCAAGAATCCGAAAAGTTGCTTCATATAACATGCTTCAAGCAATAAATCCGATTAATATAATTTCGTGTCTAAAAGGAGGCCAACATGGCTAATATAGGTAGGTTTTTTGGAGTCGGAGTTGGCCCTGGATCACCCGATCTGCTTACCTTAAGGGCAGCAGAAATTCTTCAAACAGCAGATATAATATGTATACCTCGTTCAAGTGATAAAAATGATAGTGTAGCACTCAAGGTTGCAAAACCTCATATTTCTAGTACAGCTGAGATAGTTGAAATTTCCACGCCAATGGTTCGAGATAAAGAAATTTTAAACGCTGAATGGCAAAGTGGAGCTCAAAAAATCGCGAAATATCTTAAAGACGGTAAAAACGTTGCCTTCATAACAATTGGAGATGCAATGCTGTTCAGCACATACACCTACCTGCTCAATAAAGTACAGCAAATTATCCCTGATGTTTCAGTTGAAAGCATACCAGGTGTAACCTCTTTTTCAGCAACAGCCGCGCTGCTCAATCGGGCCTTAGCTGAAGGTAATGAAAAACTTGCAATTGTTCCCGCAATTGATGATCCAAGTGAACTTAAACCTATTTTAGCAACTTTTCCTAATGTAGTTTTAATGAAAGTAGCCAATAAATATGAACAAATCTTAGATATTCTCGAAGAACTTGGACTTCAAGATAAAGCTGTTTTTATGAGTAAACTAGGTTATCCCGATCAATTTTATACTCGTGATTTAAATTCTTTAAGGGGTGTAAAACGGGAGTATTTATCATTGATTTTAGTTAAGCAGGAGGGTTTTTAATGAATGTATATTTTATAGGGGCCGGCCCTGGAGATCCGGAACTGATTACAGTAAAAGGACAAAGACTACTTCGTGAAGCTGATGTAGTAATTTATGCTGGATCGCTTGTTAATCCGGCTTTATTAGCATTTGCTAAGCAGGGAGCTGCTATATATAACAGTGCCTCAATGACACTTGACGAAGTAATCGAGGTAATGGAAAAGGCAGCTAAGAGCAATCAGACAGTTGCTCGTGTCCATACTGGCGACCCTAGCATATATGGTGCTATTAAAGAACAAATGGATAAGCTTGATAAGCTTAATATTACATATGAAGTAATTCCTGGTGTAAGCTCATTCTTGGCTACCGCGGCTGCACTTAAGCTGGAATATACTTTGCCTGAAGTATCTCAAACTGTAATTATAACAAGGCTCGAAGGCAGAACACCTGTGCCGGAAAAGGAAAAACTGGCATCTCTCGCAAGCCACAATGCAAGCATGTGCATCTTTCTAAGTGTACATATGTTGGACAATGTTACAAATGAGCTAATCAACGGCGGTTATCCTGCGGATACCCCGATTGCCGTAGTCCAAAAAGCGTCTTGGCCTGAACAAAAAATTATAAGAGGCACACTTAGCGATATAGCTGCTAAAACAAAAGAGCAAAGTATTGACCGTACTGCTATGATCGTGGTAAGCAGATGTCTCGATAGCGACTATGCATTATCACGCTTATATGCGCCCGAATTTGGTCACATGTATCGGGACGCGAAATGAAAATTGCAATAATATCTGTCACGAATAACGGTGCTTATTTATCGGAGAAAATTGCTCAAAATTTCAACAATGTTGATATTTTTGTAAAAAAGGGACGCAATCCTTTAAAATATGGACAAGAGTATGAGTCGCTGCAGCATCTTGTTGCAAAGATATTTCAAAGTTATGATGGTCTTATTTTTGTTATGGCTGCAGGAATTGTTGTCCGGGTTATTGCTCCGCATATCTTAGATAAACGAACTGATCCAGCCGTTATTGTTGCAGATGAAGCCGGCATTAATGTTATTAGTTTGCTGGCAGGCCATATAGGCGGTGCCAATGATTTGACGAGATTGATAGCCAGTAATATATCAGCCTCGCCTGTGATTACTACCGCAACTGATGTTGCCGGCAAACCGGCGGCTGATATATTAGCTGTAAAGCTAGGCTTAGCTTTTGATCCTTTTGATAATTTAAAAAAAGCAAATGCTGCATTAGCTAACAATGAGCATGTTGATTTTTTTCTTGATTATACGCTCTCTAAAAGTGCATGGTACTCAGAACAAGCAGCCATATTAGGCGTTAAAATATGTGATTTGGCCACACTGCATGAAAGTGATCATGCTTTCTCGGTTATAATTACCGACCGCGCAATTAAAGTAAAAAGTCAGCACTTGTTTCTGCGGCCGCCGACACTCGCAATTGGTATAGGCTGCCGACGCGGCACATCGAAACAAGAAATAAGCGATGCTATAGATACTGCCTGCCAAATAGCAGGCAAAAGCAAAA
Source organism: Dendrosporobacter sp. 1207_IL3150 (assembly GCF_036763085.1). Taxonomy (NCBI): domain Bacteria; kingdom Bacillati; phylum Bacillota; class Negativicutes; order Selenomonadales; family Sporomusaceae; genus Dendrosporobacter; species Dendrosporobacter sp. 1207_IL3150. The sequence goes on along the minus strand of NZ_JBAIYU010000011.1, from coordinate 52,778 downwards.
AAAGTATTTGTATAATTGGTAGCACTACTTTAAAAAGCGACGAGCAAGGTCTATTAGATACATCTGAAGAGCTGAATGTACCGATAAAATTTTATACAAATGATGAAATTAAAAGTACGATTGAAAAACATAATCTAGATATATCAAGTTTTGTGAATGATAAGATTGGAGTTGGAAATGTATGCGAAGCAACAGCAATATTGGCGAGCCAGAACAGCAAAATACTACTTCCCAAGTCGAAATTCGGGAGGGTAACAGTGGCTATTGTGCAGGCGAAATAGTCGTAATAGGTATCGGACCAGGTAGTTTAGAAGATATGACACCCCGGGCTCGTGAAGCAATCGAAACAGCAGATATCGTAGTTGGCTACACTACTTACATAAATTTAATTACCGAATTGATTGATCATAAAAAGATTATTGGAACAGCAATGATGCAAGAAGTTGAACGCTGTCAAATGGCTGTTGACGAGGCTGCGAAGGGCAATAAAGTAGCAGTAGTTTCAAGTGGCGACCCTGGTATTTACGGCATGGCGGGGCTAGTTTTAGAACTTGCAATGAAACTTCCCGAAAGTACGCGTCCAAAGGTAACTATAGTTCCGGGAATCAGTGCTGTCGGCGCATCTGCAGCAATTTTGGGTGCTCCCTTAATGCATGATTTCGCTGTTATAAGTCTAAGCGATTTACTGACACCTTGGGATTTAATTAAGAAACGTGCGGAAATGGCTGCCGCCGGTGACTTTGTTATAGCGATTTATAATCCTAAAAGTAAAAAGCGAGTTACCCAAATTGAGGAAGTACGTCAGATAGTATTAAAACACCGTGATTCGTCAACTCCAGTAGGAATTGTTCATCATGCCAGCCGCAGCGGCGAAAACATGACCATTTCTGATCTTGGCAATTTCACCAAAGAACATATCGACATGTTCTCACTAGTCATTATCGGAAATAGTCAAACCTATGTTCAAGATGGGCGAATGATTACTCCTCGGGGCTATCACGTATGATATTAGTGCTGGCTGGTACAAAGGATGGACGCGATTTAGCTGACAGCTTGGTTAGTACCGGTCTTAAAGTAATGGTTTCTGTAGTAAGCGGCTATGGTAAAGAGTTAATTACAAATAATGAAATAACTATAAATGCTAGGCCGTTAAATGCAGAGCAGCTTGTTAGCATAATAACGGATCATGATATAAAGGCAATAGTGGATGCTACTCATCCTTATGCAGTGAATGTTTCCCAAAATGCGATGGATGTTAGCAGGACGTTAGGATTAAAATACATTCGCTATGAGCGCCCGGTAATTTCATTACCTAAATATCACAAACTTGAGCTTGTGAATGACTATGAGGCTGCGGCTAAAAAAGCTGCAATAACCGGACATGTTGTTTTTTTGACAACAGGCAGTCGTATGCTAAGTACTTTTAAGAATGAGCCAGCTCTTAAAAATCACCGACTAATAGCTAGAGTTCTTCCTGACCCAATTGTAATCAAGGAGTGTTTTGATTTAGGATTCAACCCAAGAGACATTATAGCTATGCAAGGGCCTTTTTCTCACGACTTAAATCTCATGCTTTTCAGGGAGTTTAAGGCTGATGTAGTTGTTACTAAAAACAGCGGTAAACTTGGCGGCAGTGATACCAAAGTGAGCGCCGCTATCGAGTTAGGATTACCGATTATAATAATTGACCGCCCAAAAATTCAATATAGTGAGGTAGTTTATAACTGCCATGATGTCATACGATCTTTAACGGAGGTTATATAAAATGGAATTTATGACAGATCCTGCTGGCATTGAAGCGCGCAGTATGGAAATTATTGCTCCTTATTTAACTGACTATAATCTAAGCCCAGAGGAAACAAAGGTCTACTCAAGGATTATTCACTCAGCGGGAGACCCAGAATATGCATCTGTAATACGAATACATCCTGAAGCTATAGCCGCTGGCTGTAAAGCGCTAAAATCTGGACGCAATATTTACTGTGACGTGGAGATGGTCCGCACAGGTATAAATAAAACCAGGTTAGCAGAATATGGCGGAAGCGTTCATTGCCTGATTGCTGATCCTCAAGTTGCAGTTATTGCCAAAGAACAAGGCATAACTCGCTCAATGGCAGCTATGCGTCAGTTTGGCGAACAGCTTGATGGCGCTATTGTCGCAATCGGCAATGCGCCAACAGCTCTTTTTGAGGTTATTAAATTAATGGAGCAGACGCATATCCGCCCTGCTCTGATAATTGGAGTGCCTGTAGGTTTTGTTGGTGCTTGTGAATCGAAAGATTTGCTAAGTGAAGTGTCTCCAGTTCCATATATAACTGTTGTAGGGAATAAGGGCGGCAGCCCCATAGCCGCGTCAATAACTAACGCCTTACTTTATATGCTAAATAAGTAATATCAATAAGTTAGCGATTGGGGTGAAGCTAGTGAAGCAAAATAACACACCACGGATAGTCATAGCAGCTACAAATAGTGGTGCTGGAAAAACGACTATAGTCACGGGAATTTTGGCCAATCTCAAGCATAAAGGTCTAAGCGTGCAATCCTACAAAGTTGGACCAGACTATATCGATCCCGGATATCATAAGCTAGCGAGCGGCAAGCCCGGCCACAACCTTGATACATGGCTGGTTCCTCAAGAAAAAATAGCAAATATTTTTGCAAAAACATCTAATGGAAGCGACATAGCAATAATCGAAGGTGTCATGGGCTTATACGACGGCGGCCGTGAGGGTATTAGCAGCACCGCTGCTATTGCTAAAATACTCAAGGCACCAGTTATACTCGTTGTTGATGTTAAATCAATGGGAGAGAGCGCTGCTGCCATCGTCCTAGGCTTTAAATCATATGATCCTGAGTTAAATTTAGCAGGTGTAATAATAAATCGTGTCGGCTCAGATACTCACAGAATAATGGTTTCATCAGCTATTGAAAAGCTAGGTGTGCCAGTTTTAGGCTGTATTTATCGTAATAATAAGCTTTCCTTGCCCGAAAGGCATCTAGGTCTAACACCAGTCACAGAACATTCTGCAGAAGAAACTCTGGGCATAATTGCCGATCAAATAGGCCGTGAGGTCAATATACCTCAGTTAGTCAACCTAGCATGCTCAGCACCAGAATATCTTGATCAGGTAATAGCTGTTCAAGATATTCCGGTTAAATCTGGGGTGAGAATTGGCATAGCTGATGACGAAGCTTTTTCCTTTTATTATCCTGAGAGTTTAGCGGTCTTAATGGAGCTTGGCGCAGAATTAGTTCCATTTAGTCCGCTAAAGGATAATGCTATTCCTAACGTAGACGGCATTATATTAGGCGGCGGCTTTCCCGAAATGTTTGCTGAAAGACTTTCAGCTAACCAAAATATGCGTAATGCCATTTATACCGCAGGAAAACAAGGTATGCCTATATATGCCGAATGTGGCGGACTGATGTACTTAACTAAAAAAATTACTAACTTTACTGGTGAGTCTTATGAAATGGTCGGGTTAGTACCTGCATCTTCTGAAATGTGCACAAAGTTGCAAACTGTCGGCTATGTTGAAGCTGCTGCGGTGAGCGATAACGTACTTTGCCAAAAAAATGACATTTTACGAGGGCATGAATTCCATTTCTCACAAATGATACCAGATTGCGTTGACGCAGATTTCTCTTGGGCTTTTGATTTCAAAAAAGTTAGAACAGGTATCATTTACCCGAGCGGATACGCATTTAAAAACATATTGGCTACTTATTTACATATCCATTTTGCAGGAAATATCAAAGCTGCCGAACTTCTTATTACTAAGTGCAAGAAATTTAGAGAAGAACGTTATCCCAACGGGGGTTAATATAAATGGCAAAAAAAATCATTCTAGTTACCGGCGGTGCTAGAAGCGGCAAAAGCCTTTTCGCCGAACAGTATGCAACTGTAAAAGGCAAGAACATCGCATATATCGCTACTGCTCAGGCTTACGATCAGGAGATGAAAGAACGAATTAATCTCCATCGTAAACGCCGCCCGGATAACTGGTATACCTATGAATCACCGTATAACGCCGAAAGTACCGTTACTGAAGCATCAAAAACGTGTGACACAATTCTATTTGATTGTCTAACTATCTATACAAGTAATTTATTACTTGATCCTAAAGCACCTAGTGAACGAGAAGAAAGATACACATATGTTATGCAGGCGGTTTCTAGTTTTACCGAAAGTATAGCTAACTGCGATTCAAATGTTATTATAGTAACAAATGAAGTCGGAATGGGGATAGTTCCTGAAAATGCTCTAGCGCGTGAGTATCGTGATTTGGCAGGGGCTGTCAACCAGAAGATAGCAGCAAATGCTGATGAAGTTTATCTAGTTGTAAGCGGAATTCCAGTGAATATAAAGCAGCTTGCTGTAAGACTAGCCAAGGAGGAATAATATGGCTAAAACAATAATGCTTCAAGGTACAAGTTCACATGTTGGCAAAAGTATTCTAACAACGGCATTGTGTCGAATCTTTTTGCAGGACGGACAAAAAGTTGTGCCGTTTAAAGCGCAAAACATGGCCTTAAACTCATATGTTACAAAAGATGGCGGCGAAATGGGACGGGCGCAAGTTGCCCAAGCTGAAGCAGCAGGTCTTGATCCTTTTGTTGAAATGAATCCGGTTTTACTAAAGCCTACAGGAAACTCTTGTTCGCAAGTTATTTTAATGGGAAAACCAATCGGGAATATGTCTGCCAAACAATATCATACGGAATATAGCCTGAAGGCACTAGGTGTCATTCGCGAGTGTCTTAATAAACTGTCCAGTAATTTTGATACAATAGTTATCGAAGGAGCTGGAAGTCCGGCTGAGGTTAATTTAAAAGCCAACGATATTGTAAATATGCGGATAGCAAAAATGCTTAACGCTCCTGTACTCCTTATTGCAGATATAGATAGAGGCGGAGCTTTGGCGTCAGTTGTCGGCACTTTAGAATTGCTAGAGCCGGATGAGCGAGACTTGGTAAAAGGAATAATCATTAATAAGTTCCGCGGTGATATAAACCTGCTAACTCCTGCGCTTGAGTTTCTTGAAACCAAAACAGGAAAGCCGGTGGTGGGAGTTATTCCACACTTGGAAAACTTAGGGATTGATGATGAGGATTCTGTATCACTTGATGAGAAAACAACATTGACACAGGATTGCGAAATTGAAATAGCAGTTTTAAGAACACCTAAAATATCTAACTTTACGGACTTTGATGCATTAGCTAACGAGCCAGATGTTAAAGTACGTTACATTCGTCAGGGTGAACGAATTGGAACCCCTGATTTAATAATACTACCAGGTAGTAAAAATACTACTGAAGATTTGCTCTACTTGCGTCAACAGGGATACGAGTCCGAAATTATTTCCCTAATTGATTCAGGTACTCCGATCGTTGGTATATGCGGAGGTTACCAGATGCTTGGGACTGAGATATTAGATCCAGAGCATACTGAATCAAACTTAGATAGAGTAGATGGTCTTGGTTTACTAGATATTAGAACAACTTTTGCAGCAAGTAAAATAACTCATCAGGTTACAGTGTCAAGCCGAGGTAACGGATTTTTAGGAGTAGACTACAATAACGATAATATGACTGGCTATGAAATACATATGGGGAGAACCGAATTTCTTACACCTGTTAGACACGCTTTTAATATAACCAGCCGCTCCGATCAGCCCGTTCAGCACTGTGACGGCGTCGTTCGCCAAGATGGGCTTGTTATGGGAACATATATTCATGGCATTTTTGATAATGACGCTTATCGCCGTTCAATATTAGATGCTATTAGAGTGCGAAAAGGACTGAAGCCGATAAACTCTGTCCTAAATACATATAACCGTAAGCAGGCTAGTTATGACCGTTTGGCTGAAGTCGTAAGAAATAGTCTTAATATGGAATTAGTTTATAAAGTAATGGGTGTATAAGATGGAAAAATATATGCCCATTCTGGCAATTTTTTTTGATGCCATAATTGGTGACCCTAGATCTAAATTGCATCCGGTAGTCCTAATCGGCAATTTGGTCGGTTTAATAGAAAGCAAGTTATTGATGCCAAACTATCCAAGTATAAAAAAGAAATATTTAGGATTATTACTGGTTCTTCTTGTTCTTTCAACTACTTATAGTGCTGTTTGGCTGATAATTTATTTTTTAGAAACTATTCATCCTTATGCTGCTTTTATTGGCAGCGCTATTCTGCTAAGTTTTACAATCTCCCCCCGAAGTTTGGCCGAAGCAGGGGAGGAAATAAGACGTTATTTAGTACAGAAGAATTTAGAGCAAGCGCGATATAAAGTCGGTTGGATTGTAGGACGCGATACAAAAAAATTAGATGTAAGTGAGGTAACTCGAGCGACAGTAGAAACAATTGCCGAAAATATTGTCGACGGGATCATCTCACCACTCTTTTATTTTGCAATTGGTGGTGTACCTTTAGCATTTCTTTACCGGGCTGTAAATACCATGGATTCGATGGTGGGTTACAAAAATGAAAAATATCTTGATTTTGGTATGGCCGCTGCCCGAACTGACGACTTATTTAATTTTATTCCCGCCCGAATAACAGCTATGCTGATAATAATTTCAGCATTCTTATTACGGTATGATGCTAAAAACTCTTTATATTCCATCAAGCGTGATGCCCATAAGCACCCAAGCCCCAACAGCGGTTATGCCGAAGCAGGTGTAGCTGGAGCGTTAGGTGTAAGATTAGGCGGGCTTAACTATTATGGCGGGGTGGAGTCATTCCGTGCATACATGGGTGAGTCTAGAAATAACTTGAGTCCAGTACATATACGGCAAACAGTTTATATAATGGGGTTAGTTACAGGTTTATTTGCGGTTGCTATCCTTTTAATAAATCTTAGTTTTTAGCTTGAGGAGATTTAAGAGATAAATGTATGACTTTATTACTGGCTTGCAATTTTTGACTCGTATATATATTATAAAACAAACAGAGTGGTCTCCGAAAAGCTTTGGACGCAGTGTAAAATATTTCCCCTTAATAGGAGCAGTCTTGGGTTTAGTCTTTGCGGCAATTAGCCATCTATTTGAAAGTATATTACCCTCGATTGGAATTTACATCCCGCCCAATGTTAGCGCTGCAGTTTTACTTTTATTTACAGTAATCCTTACCGGAGGATTGCACTGCGACGGTTTTATGGATACCATGGACGGAATATTTTCTGGACGTTCACGGGAACGTATGTTGGAAATAATGAAAGACAGCAGGGTCGGCGCAAATGGTGTTATGGCCTTTTGTTTGCTCGTCCTGATAAAGTGGTCTTTAATTCTTGATATATCGCCATCGATTTTACCAACTTCACTTTTTTTAATGCCGATATTAGGCCGTTTTGCGATGGTAGTAGGTATTACTGCTTTTCCTTATGCCAAGCCTGACGGAATAGGCAAGGCTTTTGCTGAGTTTGCAGACAAAAAGACACTGCTCATCTCAACTGTACTAACACTTTTAATTGTCTTGCTAACTGGTGGTAAAGCCATACTGTGTTTTTTAGCAGCATCGGTATTTGCGTACTTATTTTCCAAGTATATTACAAATTTGATTGGTGGACTGACTGGCGACGTTTATGGCGCCCTGACAGAATTAACTGAGGTGCTGATACTCTTTGTGTTTCTGTTCTAAAAAATAAAAGCACTATTGGAGATATATATGTTTGCATGTGTAAAAGCCCCAGGTTCATGTGGTGAATTAGTTCAAGGGACAATTGGCGGCAATAACTTCCTTATCACTTGCCCAATCAATATTTATTCCAAAGCAATCGTAACACCTAGCTGCTCTTCGCAGCATTTAGATGCTGGGGAGAAAACTAAACTAGCAGTCAAAAAGACTTTGAAATATCTAAACATATCTAACGTAAATTTTCAAATTACAGTAACATCAAACTTACCTCAAGGTAAAGGTATGGCCTCAAGCAGTGCTGATATCAGCGCTGCATCCCAAGCAGTAGCAATTTCTTTTGGGAAAACTTTAACACCTGACGAAATAGCACGTATTGCAATTTCAATTGAACCTACCGATGGAATTTTTTTTCCCGGTATTGTAATGTTTGATCATGTTTTAGGATACAACACGAGCTCTTTAGGTAATCCACCAGCAATAACTATTGCAGTCTTTGACGGCGGAGGAGAAGTAGACACACTATATTTTAACCGCCGAAAAGATCTGGTGAAATTAAATACTGAAAAAGAACATCAAGTGCAGCAAGCTCTTTCCTTAGTCAAAAGAGGATTGAGCAAAAGTGATGCATACTTGATAGCAAAAGGTGCGACTATGAGTGCACTTGCCAATCAAACCATTTTATATAAGCCGTATTTAGAAAAAATTATTAAGATTTCAGATCGCTATGGGGCAATTGGTGTAAATGTTGCCCATAGTGGGACGGTTGTCGGCGTAATGTTTAATTCAAATCTTATGGATAAATATGATGATTGTTTGATTGCACTTCAAGATTGCTGCCCTGATATTAAATTTTTGCAAACAGTCCAGCTTATTTCAGGGGGACTACACTTAGTAGGTGATATAAATGACCAGAAAAAACTCCTTTGAGCATGGCGGAAATATTTTCAAAGCTGCAAGGAACAAAAATACCAGTTCAATTGATTTCATAGATTTTAGCGCTAATATAAATCCGCTAGGTTTAGCCGACAATGTTAGAGAATCTATAATCTCTTCTTTAGATAAAATTATTCACTATCCAGACCCTGATGCTCATGACTTAAAAACTGCAATTTCTAAATACTATAATGTTGATTATGCGAGTATTACTGTTGGAAACGGAGCAGTCGAATTATTATACGTACTATGTCATCTAGTTAAACCAAAACGGGTACTTATCCCCGCGCCGTCTTTTAGCGAGTATGAACGTGCAGCCAAAGCCAGTAAAGCTGAAGTAGAGTATTATTACTTATGCGAAAATACTAATTTTACAATTGACGTTTCAAAAATAATCCCGATTATGGATGAATTTGATATCGTATTTATAGGCAATCCAAACAATCCTACTGGAACAATATTACCGAAAAAAGACTTGGAGTTACTCATTAGGTCCGCTCAAAAATCGAACTGCCTTGTGGTCGTTGATGAGTCTTTTATTGATTTTCTGCCTGATGACAATCAACACACTTGTCGTGATTTGATAAAGTCATATGATAACTTAGTAATACTACACTCACTGACTAAATTTTATGCAATACCCGGCTTAAGGTTAGGATTTACCTTAACATCAACCGAGTTAGCTAAATTGCTTGATCTAGGGAAAGATCCTTGGAACGCTAATACTTTAGCACAATCTGCAGGAGTTGCTGCACTCAAGAATATCGACTACCGAATTAAAACTAAAGAAATAATCGGGTCAGCTAAACAACAGTTCTATAAAGATCTATGCAGTATTCAAGGTCTTAAAGTGCATTTTCCTTCGGTAAATTTCATCTTGATAAATATTGAAAATACTGGTTTAATGTCTGCAGAACTTAGCCAAAGAATGTATGAAAGAGGATTTCTAATTCGTGACTGTGCTAACTATCCCGGACTATCGCCATTTTATATTCGTTTAGCCGTTAAACTGCCAGTCCAAAATTCATTGATTATTGAATCATTAAAAGAATCGATAGTAGGTGATGAAGAGTGACAAAAATAATATTAGTTCGCCATGGACAAACATTTTGGAATCTAGAGTTAAAATATCAAGGTCACACCGATATTGAATTGACTGATTTAGGCATTAGTCAAGCTAAAAAAGTTTCACAGCGCCTTAAAGACATTCAAGTATCTGCCATCTATGCCAGTGATTTAAGCCGAGCATACAAAACGGCAGAATATATCGCCGAGAACCATAAACTTCCGGTGATAGCTGTTCCAGAATTCAGAGAGATTTCTTTTGGGGAGTGGGAAGGTCTGAATTATAATAAAATTAACGAAGGCTGGCCCGATGTAATGGGTAAACTTTTTACCCATCCAGACGAAATACGTATTCCGGGAGGGGAGACCTTTCGTGAACTAAAAGAACGTGCCCAAAGAGCTATAGATGAATTAGTTGCAAAACATAATAATGAAACTATTATTGTGGTTTCACATGGTGGTACAATAAGAACACTCATTTGTGCAGCACTTGATATTCATCTAAATCGAGTGTGGAATATAAAACAAGATAATACGGCAGTAAATATCATTGAATATTATCCGGAACGAACTATGGTTTCCCTGATTAATGATAATCATCATCTAAATTTTTAAAGTATAATCAACTTTATTCTTAATACGAACCTTAATGTAATTAGAAAGAACCTCTTATCGTTTTCTGATAAGAGGTTCTTTGAAGCTTTGTATACTATCCTTTTATCCACTCTTGCCATATGTCAGGATTATACCCTACAGTCGCTTTACTGCCATTTCTTACAATAGGGGTTTTTAGCAAGAGTGGCTCATTTAACAACACTGTTTCGACATCGTGAATAATATACTTCAAATTCTTTTGCTGATATAGCTTGCCGGCTTTATCTATTAGATTGTCGATACCAATGACAGTCTTAACGCTATTTAGCTCACCTTTGCTTAGTCCCCTTATTGTTAGATCAACATATTGAAATTTGATTTTTCGTTCTTTAAAATACCTTTCCGCTTTTTTGGTGTCCTGACATTTTTTAATGCCAAAAATTTGTATATTCACGAAAACACCTTCTTGTTATGTAATAAAATTAAGATAACTTAATCTTGCAGCTTAGGCAATAGATATCAAAAAAATATTTCCTCAGTGACGATTGTTTGCGCCTATGCTAAAATATAAAGTTGTATCACTAAAAGAAAGAGGTCCTCTGGAAATGCATAGTTACTGCATTGTACCTAATAATTGCGAAAACTTCTGGGTTTTTGTATCCAGTTTGCCAATAAAAGAAGCTGATAAAGATCTTTTGCGACAATGTCGGATAGCTAAAGTTAACATAGATACTAAACGACATTGCTGGGAGGTCTATGTAGATACTGAAACAAAATTGCCGGAAAACCTTTTGACTCTCGCTGCGAAAAAACTTTGCAGTGATTGCGGCATTAAAGAAGTCCGCTTTATTCAAAAATTAAAGGTACTGAAAACTTATATTGAAAATGAGTGGCCTGATTTTGTAGATAATGTTTCAAATAATAATCCAACCGTAAAACATCTTCTAATCAGTGCTAAAAGGTCTTTTGATGGCAGCAAATTAGTTATAGAGACGGCTGGGGAACTTTCGTCCGAAATTTTTCAGACACATGGAATAATTAACGGTATTAAAAGTTATATTTTGCAAGAGTTTAATCAGCAATGTGAAGTTGAATGTATAACAAATGCTGAAAACATAATAAGTGAAAACGAGGAAGATCTGCTTACACCGGAATATCTTGAGGCTTTAAATGACAATAAAACAACAAAGGTACAAGAAGTCTCCAGTCCCCTTATTTTTGGGCGAAATATAAAGGAATCCCCTCAGCCAATTAATACAATTCAAGACGAAGCTAGAAATATTGTTATTGAGGGGAAAATAATCAATTTTGAAACTCGCGAGCTTCGCTCAGGACGCTTCCTCTTGACGTTTGATGTAGCTGATTCAACTGATGGTTTAAGTGCTAAGGTTTTTTTTGATGATAAAGAAAAATTTGACAAAGTTAGCTCGTCGATAAAAAAAGGTATGAGTGCAAAAGTAAAAGGTACTGTACAGTTTGATAAATTTGCAAACGAGTTGGTGATTTTTGCCGATAGTATGTACCGAGTAGATGTTTTTGAGCGCAAAGATAATGCACTAGAAAAAAGGGTTGAACTTCATGCGCATACCCAAATGAGTAATATGGACGCAGTAGTTTCTGTAAAAAATTTAATTAATACGGCAGCTAAATGGGGACATTCAGCAATTGCTATTACTGATCATGGAGTTGTCCAGGCTTTCCCTGAAGCTTGTGAAGTTGCCGCTAAAGCCAAAATAAAAGTAATATATGGTATGGAAGGCTACCTATTTGAAAAAGAGATTAATCAAGCTAATCATATCGTAATTTTAGCCCAAAATGCCATTGGGCTTCGGAATTTATATAGATTAGTTTCTTTATCACATTTGAAATTTCTTCATCGAACACCTAGAATTCCTCGTGCTGTTCTTGCCGAGCTTCGTGAAGGACTAATATTCGGTTCTGCTTGTGAAGCTGGCGAGCTTATCCAAGCCATAATAAATGGCCGTTCTGACGAAGAATTACTTAAGATTGCTGATTTCTATGATTACTTAGAAATACAGCCAATTGCGAACAATGCATTTCTTGTTCGGGAAGGCATAGTACGTGATGATGAGGAACTAAGAAAGATTAATCTAAAGGTTTGTGAAATTGGCGCGAAATTAGATAGACCTGTAGTCGCTACCTGTGACGTGCATTTTTTAAATCCTGAAGATGAGGTATATAGAAGAATTCTAATGGCTGGTAAGGGCTTTTCCGATGCTGACAATCAACCGCCGTTATATTTCCGCACAACAGAAGAAATGCTTGAGGAGTTTAAATATTTAGGCAAAGAAAAAGCTTATGAAACGGTTGTACAAAATCCTCAACTAATCGCTAATATGATTGATAGTTTTAAACCTATCCCTGATGAATTGTATTCTCCACAAATTCCCGGTGCCGAAGATCAGATACGAAATATGTCTTATCAGCAGGCTGAGTTATTATACGGCAGTCCATTGCCGGAAATAGTTGCATCACGTTTGAATTATGAGTTGAATTCTATAATTAATAATGGTTTTGCTGTGTTATACCTTATTGCCCATAAGCTAGTTAAAAAATCCTTGGATGATGGGTATTTGGTTGGGTCAAGGGGTTCTGTTGGTTCGTCCTTTGTTGCAACTATGACCAATATAACTGAAGTAAATCCTCTTCCTCCGCATTGGTCTTGCCCAAAATGCAAGTTCAGTGAGTTTATTACAGACGGAAGCTACGGAGGCGGATTTGATTTGCCTGATAAGAATTGCCCATCGTGTGGAACTATGATGACCAAAGACGGACATGATATACCGTTTGCTGTATTTATGGGGTTCCATGGCGATAAAGTACCTGATATTGATTTGAATTTTTCGGGTGATTACCAGCCAGTTGCTCACAAGTATACGGAAGAGTTATTTGGTAAAGATAATGTTTTTAGAGCAGGTACGATAGCAACAATCGCTGACAAAACTGCTTTCGGATATATAAAAAACTATCATTCAGAAAAAAGTGTCAACGTACGTAATGCCTATATAAACAGTCTTATCGAAGGATGTACGGGTGTGAAACGTACTACTGGTCAACATCCAGGCGGTATAATGGTAGTGCCCCGTGACATGGATGTCCATCATTTTACACCTATTCAACGTCCTGCTGATGATAAAAACTCATCTACGATTACTACTCATTTTGACTACCATTCAATAAGCAGCAGGCTAGTAAAACTAGATATTCTCGGCCACGATGATCCGACAGTAATTAAAATGCTCGAGGATCTAACTGGTCGAGACCCTAAAACTATTCCATTTGATGACCAAGAAACTATGAGTTTATTTTCTTCAACTAAGGCTCTTAACTTAAGTCCAGCGCAATTAGGAAGTACCGTTGGCACGTTTGGCATACCTGAATTTGGCACAAAGTTTGTTCGTCAAATGCTTGATGATACTAAGCCCAAAACGTTCAGCGAACTTGTACGAATAAGTGGTTTTTCTCACGGTACTGATGTCTGGCTTAATAATGCGCAAGAATTAATTAAAGCGGGAACGGCCAAATTATCAGAGGCAATATCAGCACGTGACGATATTATGGTATACCTAATTCATAAGGGCCTAGACCCCCAGGACGCTTTCAAGATAATGGAAGGCGTTCGAAAAGGTAAAGGAGTCAAGCCAGAAGATGTTGCAAAAATGCGTGAAAAGAATGTGCCTGATTGGTATATTGAATCATGTCAAAAGATTAAATATATGTTTCCAAAAGCCCATGCCGTTGCTTATGTAATGATGGCGTTTAGAATTGCCTATTGCAAAATACATTATCCACTGCCTTTTTATGCCGCTTACTTTACCGTAAGGGCGACGGAGTTTGACGCTGACTTAGTAGTTAAAGGCGAGCAGTCTTTAAGAAATAAACTTACCGAGTTTGAACAAAAGGGCAATACTTTGACTGCCAAAGAAAAAAGTATGCAGACTATAGTAGAAATGGCCTTGGAAATGTACTTGCGCTCATTTATATTCTATAATGTAGACTTATATAAGTCTGATGCTACTAAGTTCTTAATTGTTGATCAGGGTTTGCTGCCACCGCTTGCCTCTTTACAGGGTCTGGGAGATTCGGCAGCCCAAAACATAGTTTCCGCAAGACAGGAAAGGGCGTTCTCATCAATTGAAGATCTTAGGGTGCGCAGCCGTGTTTCAAAGACAGTTATAGATATATTGCGTGGTCATGGGTGTCTTGGTGACTTGTCAGAGACTGATCAAATGATGCTCTTTGGTTAAGAACTGCCAGTTTTATGTTGTAAAAACTAGCCCATAGTGTTATAATAAACTCGGTAATAATTGGGTGCGCAAAAAAGAGTGGGTTTAGACCCACTCTTTAATCTTATTTCCGTATTTTTTGACCTGCCAAATATAGGGTATAAGCATATGCCTTATTAGGTAAGAATAAAGGATAAATACATTTATGGTAGGAGGTGCAGTATGTCCAATCGTATAGAAGAACTTGTTGAAAGTTTAGCGAGTGAAATGTTAGCTGGCACAAATATCGAGCTGGTTGATGTTGAATATGTAAAAGAGCGTGATTGGTACTTACGTGTTTTTCTTGATAAGGAAGGCGGTATAGAAATAGAGGATTGCCAATGGCTTAGCGAGCAGCTCGAAGAAAAATTAGACGCGATGGATCCCATTAAGGATAGTTATTATCTTGAGGTTTCATCTCCCGGACTTGATCGAGCATTAAAAAAGGAAAAGGATTTTGCGCGGCATATTGGCGACATGGTTGAAATAAATACATATGCTCCAATCGATGGTAAGAAAAATATAGTGGGAAAACTTGTTGGCCTAATCGACAATAATATACAAATAGAAGTAGATGGTACTGAGCTAAGTGTACCTAGAGAAAAAGCTTCACAAGTTAGACTTCATATAGAATTTTGATAAGTAAACAATTGAATAGGGGGAATTTGGGTGAACGCAGAGTTCATGCAAGCGTTTGAGCAACTTGGTAAAGAAAAAGGTATTGCGCCAGAAATTCTATTTGACGCAATTGAGGCAGCACTAATTTCGGCGTATAAGCGAAATTTCGGCTCAGCGCAAAATGTCCGCGTATCATTGGATCGTTCTACTGGTGAAATACATGTTTTTGCTCGTAAAAACATTGTAGAAACGGTTACAGATTCACGTTTAGAAATGGATCTCGATGAAGCGCAAGCTATAGACCGCAGATATGATTTAGGCGATATAGTCGAAATTGAAGTTACGCCAAAGGATTTTGGTCGAATAGCAGCTCAAACAGCAAAACAAGTTGTGGTTCAACGTATACGTGAAGCCGAACGGGGAATAATTTACGAAGAATTTTCAAATCGTGAAAGCGATATTTTGACCGGAATTGTTCAAAGAATTGAGCAAAAAAATGTATTTATAGATTTAGGTAAAGCCGAAGCAATTCTAGCACCATCGGAACAAATTGCCGGAGAGCAATATAGACACGGAGATAGAATTAAGTCCTATATCATCGAAGTTAAAAAAACTACAAAGGGTCCTCAAATCCTTGTTTCACGGACGCATCCTGGACTTTTGAAAAGACTATTTGAATTGGAAGTTCCTGAAATTCATGATGGTATAGTTGAAATAAAGTCTGTAGCGCGTGAGCCAGGCCTACGTTCTAAGATTGCTGTATATTCAAGGGATGAAAATGTAGATCCAGTTGGTGCTTGTGTCGGACATAAAGGAATGCGTGTTCAAACAATTGTTGATGAGCTTCGCGGCGAAAAAATTGATATTGTAAAATGGAACGCCGATCCTACAAAATATATCGCAAATGCCCTAAGTCCTGCTAAGGTTGTTACAGTAGAAGTTAATGAGGCAGAAAAAATATCGAAGGTTGTTGTCCCTGATTATCAATTATCACTTGCCATCGGTAAAGAAGGTCAGAACGCTAGACTTGCGGCTAAGCTGACTGGATGGAAAATTGATATTAAAAGTGAATCACAAGCTCAAGCAACATTGTAGGGGGAATGAAGGTGGTTCAAAAAAAAATTCCTCAGCGTATGTGCGTTGGGTGTCAGGAAATGAAAAATAAAAAAGAATTAATGCGAATTGTACGGACTCCAGAAGCGGAGATTGTTTTAGATTCTACAGGGAAAAAAGCTGGACGCGGAGCATATGTCTGCCGGAATGAACAATGTTTTGCTAAAGCATTTAAAGAAAAACGCCTTGAGAGAGCTCTAAAGCATGCTGTTGATCCTGAAGTTTACGAACAACTCCGTTCAGGGATTATGAACAAATGAACGAAAACAAGATAACTTCACTTTTAGGTTTAGCACAAAAAGCAGGTAAAGTCGCCTCTGGAGAATTATCAGTAGAAAAAGCTATCCAATCCGGTAAAGCTAAGCTTATTATAATTGCAACAGATTCCTCTGATGGAACAAAGAAAAAATATCGTGACATGTCCCAATATTATCAAGTGCCAATATATGAACTTCTTACAAAACAACAATTAGGGGGCTGCATTGGAAAAGAATATCGAGCAGCGCTCACTATTGTAGAGCAAGGGTTTAGCAATGCAATTGAAAAGGCATTAAAACCATGATAATTAAGCGGGAGAGAAGAAATTTGGGGGTGGATCAATGTCCAAATATAGAGTATATGAGTTAGCAAAAGAATTTAATACAACAAGTAAAGTTATACTTGATATTTTATCGCGTAACAATGTTAATGCGAAAAATCATATGAGCAATGTTGGTGAAGATGCCAAATTAGTAATAAATAGAACGTTTGCCCACAAAATAGAAGCATCTGAATCCATAGTGCCTGAGACACAAGCTGCGCAAGTAAGTACTAAAAGTTCGGAAACATTAGCACGGACTGCACAAACTGATAATCGTCAAATCAACGCGCGTGAGAATAATGTCCAACAGCAATCTGTTAACAACCAGAACCGTCCTCCTTTAAACCAACAGCAGAACCCTAATAATAGACCTGCTGTTGATAATCGTATGCAGCCTAATCAAAATACCAGCAATAACTATAACAGACCTCATAACCCTCAGCAGCAACAGAGATTTAATCAAGGCACTCAGCCCAATCCACAACAGAATCAGCAGAGATTCAACCAAGGGAACCCACAGGCAAATTCCCAACAGAATCAGCAGAGATTCAACCAAGGGAACCCACAGGTAAATTCCCAACAGAATCAGCAGAGGTTTAACCAAGGGAATCCACAGGCAAATAACCAACAGAATCAGCAGAGATTTAACCAAGGAAATCCACAGGCAAATAACCAACAGCCTAGAAATAATTTTAATAATACTACTAATAATAACAACAATCAGCGTCCGCCTATTTCACGTAATGATCAAGCACGCCCTGGTCAAACTAACAATCAGTTTGGAAATCGGCCTCAGTCAAATCAAGGTAGACCTAACACTCCTCAGAATAATTTTGCTAAAAAACCTCAGCAAGGTCCAAACCGAAATCAGTATAATAATAACCGTCCTAGTCAACAAAATCGTTCTCATGCACAGAACAGCCAACCTCGTCAAACTCCGCCAGTTAAAATGGAGCCGCCAAAACCAAAAGTTATTAAATTAGGCGGACCTATAACGGTAAAAGAATTTGCTGGGAAAATTGGCCGTGAAGTTAGTGAAATTATAAAAAAATTAATGATGCTTGGTGTAATGTCTACAATTAATCAAGAAATTGATATAGATACTGCAACAATTTTAGCCGGTGACTTTGGTGTTAAGGTTGTCGAGTTACCTCCAGAGGAAGATCCTACTGAAATTCCAGAGATAGTTGATGATCCTACAACTTTAATTCTTCGCCCGCCTGTTGTAACAGTTATGGGACATGTCGATCATGGTAAAACATCACTGCTTGATGCAATTCGTAAAACACATGTAACTTCACAAGAAGCAGGTGGTATTACTCAGCACATCGGAGCATATCAAGTCGTCAGTCAAGGCAAAAAAATTGTATTTTTAGATACCCCTGGTCACGAAGCGTTTACAGCTATGAGAGCGCGCGGTGCTCAGGTTACCGATATAGCTATTTTGGTTGTAGCTGCCGACGATGGCGTTATGCCTCAAACAATTGAAGCTATTAACCATGCTAAGTCAGCAAAAGTTCCAATTATCGTAGCTGTCAATAAAATGGATCGCGAGGGAGCAAATCCTGATCGCGTAAAACAGCAACTGTCGGACCACGGCTTAGTACCCGAAGATTGGGGCGGTGAAACTATAATGGTTCCAGTTTCTGCGCACAAGAAAACGGGTATAAGCGATCTACTCGAAATGATATTGTTAGTTGCCGAAATGCAAGACTTAAAAGCTAATCCTAACCGATCCGCTCAAGGAACCATTGTTGAAGCACAGTTAGACAAAGGTCGCGGCCCTGTAGCAACTGTTTTAATACAAAAAGGTACATTGCAGATTGGGGATACAATCATTGCTGGTACAGCCTATGGTAAAGTTAGAGCAATGGTTAACGATCGTGGCGAAAAAGTTAAAAAAGCTGGTCCTTCAACTCCAGTTGAAGTATTAGGTTTATCCGACGTACCTGCTGCCGGCGATGTTCTGGTTGTTGTCGACGAAAAAACCGCTAAGGCTGTTGCTGAAAAGCGTGTTGCTAAAAAACGTACTGAAGATTTAGCTCATTCTCAAAAAGTTTCCCTTGATGATTTGTTTAAACAAATACAAGAAGGCAATATAAAAGACTTAAATATCGTTATTAAAGCTGACGTTCAAGGTTCAATTGAGGCTTTGCGCCAATCTTTACTAAACTTAAACACTAATAAAGAAGTTAGAGTAAATATCGTCCATGCTGGTGTTGGTGCCATAAATGAGTCTGATGTTATGCTTGCATCTGCGGCAAACGCTCTAATCATTGGATTTAATGTACGACCTGACGCTAATGCGAGAAAATTAGCTGATACCGAAAAAATCGACCTTAGAACCTATCGTGTTATTTACGAGGCTATTAATGATGTTGAGTCTGCGATGACTGGTATGTTAGCACCAGAATTTAAAGAAGTCAGCCTTGGACGTGTTGAAATTAGACAAGTGTTTAGTTTCTCTAAAGGTATAGTGGCTGGATCATATGTATTAGAAGGTAAAATCACTAACTCTTCCAAAATACGTATTGTTCGAAATGGTATCGTTGTATTTGAAGGCGTTCTCGAATCACTCCGACGTTTTAAAGATGACGTTAAGGAGGTAGCTGCAGGCTACGAGTGCGGTATAACTATCGATAAATTCCGCGATATTAAAGAAGGCGACATCATTGAAGCATATACAATGGAAGAAGTAAAAAGAAGCACTTAATATTTGAACGGAGGACTTAATATGGGGCAACTCCGCGTTGAAAAAGTTCAGGAGTTTATTAAGCAGGAAGTAAGTAAAATTATCCTAAATGATCTTAAAGACCCACGTATCGGGTTTGTTACAGTAACGCAGGTTGAAGCTACCGGCGACTTAAGAAGTGCGAAAATATTTGTAAGTTTGATGGGTAGTGACGAGCAAAAAGCCGCTACCTGGTCAGGCTTACAAAAGGCTTTGGGGTTTATTCGCAGTGAAATTGGTAAAAGAATAAGACTAAGAATGACTCCTGATTTATCATTGCACATAGATGAATCACTTGATTATAGTGCTAAAATACAAGAATTATTAATTAAAATTAAAGAGGACGAGGTTAGCCAGTAGATGGAGATTTCGCTCGAACGTACTGCAGAACTTCTATCAAACAACTCCAATATTGTTATAACGGCTCACGTTCATCCTGATGGCGACAGCTTGGGTTCAATGCTGGCGCTTGATAAATGTTTGAGTTCTATGGGCAAAAATGTCCAATTAATATTGGATGATGCAGTACCTGATATGTACGATTTTTTGCCTGGTACTTGCAAAATTATTAAGCCTAACTCGCAAAAAATTAAAGCTGATTTGTTAGTGGTACTTGACGCTAGCGATATTGAAAGAATTGGGCATGTGCGCGCGGCTGTTGACGCTCCTGTCCTGAATATCGATCATCATATTTCAAACACCAAGTTTGCAGACTATTTGTTTTTGGATAGCGATGCAGCGGCAACTGGCGAAATACTATTTAAGTTATTTAAACACATGAATACAACTATTGATCCTGATATTGCAACAAGTCTGTACACGGCAATTGCTACTGACTGCGGTTTTTTTCGCTATGCTAATACTTCATCAAATACTATGCGTTACTGTGCCGAATTAATTGATTTTGGGGCAAAACCTAATCTAATTTCCGAAGCATTGGAAGCTAGGCCATTAGCTGCTATTACTAATTTATCTAAAATGTTAGATACACTTGAGCTATTCTTTGATGGTAAAGTAGCTGCAATAACAGTTCTGCCCGAAATGCTTACAGATAACGATAATACTGAGGGAGTCATTAATTATCCTCGTATTATTGAGGGTGTAGAAATAGCTATAATGTTTAAATTTGTTGAAGATGGCATTTGTCGAATAAGCCTTAGATCTGCGAGAGTTGACGTTAGTCAATTAGCGTTATCCTTTGGGGGCGGTGGACACGCGAGAGCCGCGGGCTGTACTGTTTCGGGGACTGTTGCAGAAGTAAAGGAAAAAGTGATCGGAGCAGTAATCGAACACTTGCAGGCTGATTACTATGGTTAATGGTTTTATTAATATTTTAAAACCGCCTGGAATGACCTCGCACGATGTAGTTTCCTTTATTCGAAGAACTTATGGAATGAAGCGGGTCGGACATGCAGGAACATTAGATCCTGCTGCGGCTGGTGTCTTACCTGTTGCCTTAGGGCAAGCAACACGTCTTATTGAATATACTACCGATGCAGATAAGAGCTATCGCGCTGAACTAACCCTTGGCTTTGAAACAGACACAGGTGATGATACAGGGCAAATTACTCGCAAGGAATCATTTATATTACCTTCTCGTTCTCAGATTGAAACCGTTCTGGAATCATTTATTGGCAAAAGTGAACAAGTTCCGCCGATGTACTCTGCTATAAAGATTGATGGGAAAAAAATGTACGAACTTGCTCGTGCCGGCATAACTGTTGAACGAAAACCACGATCTATCTACATCGAAAAAATTTCGTTAATAAATATTAGTCAAAATACTATCCTTTTCGATGTTACTTGCTCTAAAGGAACTTTTATTAGAACATTATGCACCGACATTGGAAATAAACTCAATATTCCAGCCGTTATGTCATTTTTAGTTCGTACTAGAGTAGGAACGTTTTTACTTGACGAGTCTTTTACTCTTGAGGAAGTACAGAATGACACTACGGCTGCAATATTGCAACCTGACAAAGCACTTTTGCATTTACCATCTCTATCACTCTCCGAGCAAGCATCAAAGTCTTTTTGTTATGGTCAAACTATTCCACTTAATGAAGTAAACCAGCTTCAACTTAGAATTTATGACAACAATAACATCTTTATTGGTATAGGCCAGCTATCATCGGGCTTACTGTCCCCTACAAAAGTTATGTCATTTGCATAATTAGTTTGCTACATCGGCTTATTGTATAAGAGGAGAACATAAATGCAGATCTATTCGACAGTTGCAAAATTGTGCGATAAACATTCAAATATTGCAATAGCCTTGGGTACTTTTGATGGTATTCATATTGGTCATCAAAAAATAATTGGAAGGGCAGTCGAATTAGCTAAAAACTGCGGCGGTACTAGTGTCGTTTTTACTTTTAGCAATCATCCCCTCTCAATCGTTGACCCTACACGTTGTCCAATTCAGCTAGTTACTAATGAGTATAAAGCGGAATTGATGCTTGATTTAGGTGTTGATATTTTGATGAATATACCTTTTACAGCTGAACTTCTAAAAATGTCTCCGACAGATTTTATCGAGCTATTGCGAAGTAACTTGAATCCTACAAATATAGTAGTTGGACCCAACTATTCTTTCGGGTTTAGAAGTGCTGGAACCCCAAACTTATTAGCCCAAGCAGGCAATGCTCATCATTTTAACGTTGAAGTCCACCCAGCGGTGTATCTTGATGGTAATATTGTTAGCAGCACACTTATTAGGCAGCACATTAGTGAAGGTAATGTTTCTGAAGCAGCTCGATTGCTAGGAAGAAATTTTAAACTTAAAGGTGAGGTAGTAACTGGAGATAAACGTGGGCGGACTTTGGGATTCCCAACAGCAAATATTAATATACCTGATGGTTTTGCTGTTCCAGACAATGGTGTTTATGCTGTAAGTACTTCGTTCGATACTATGACATACAATTCAATCGCTAATATCGGTACAAATCCTACTTTTAAGGGGAATAACCGTCATATAGAGGTTCACCTTTTAGATTTTGATGGAAATCTTTATGGAAAATCTATCACAGTCGAATTTTTAGCGAAAATAAGAGATGAGAAAACATTCTCCGGTGCTAATGATTTAATTAAGCAAATTTCCCAAGATATTGCCACAGCCCGAAATTACTATTAATTTAATTATAAATTGCATTTACAGCGCCAATAGTTTATGTTAAACTTGTATATGTGTGGAAAAAGCCCACAGAAATGAACCTTAGCTAGGAAAATCGCTTCTCCAACGGTATCTTGGCTAGAGGGGATAATTTAAAAGTAAAGGAGGTGCCCATTGTGCTGACAGCAGAGCTTAAACAACAGCTTATTGAAAAATATCGTCTTCACGAAGCCGACACTGGTTCTCCTGAAGTTCAGATTGCAATCTTAACTGAGCGTATTAACTATTTAACAAACCATTTAAAAGAACATAAAAAGGACCATCATTCACGTCGTGGCCTTTTAAAAATGGTTGGACAGCGCAGAGGTTTATTAAATTATCTGCGTGACAACGATATTGAACGTTATCGTACAATTATCGGTCAACTCAATCTTCGTAAGTAATAAAAGCGGGAATTTCCCGCTTTTTTATTTTTTTCGAAGGGTTATCAAAGAACAAAAAAAGGGAATACTAAAAAAAATGTCGAAGAGGTAATATTGGAAAAGAATAGGTGACTTAGAATAGGAGGAACTATATGCAAAGTTTTCAAATGGAGCTAGGCGGCAGACCACTCATAATTGAGTCTGGCAGAATGGCAAAACAAGCAAGCGGTGCTGTATTAGTGCGTTATGGCGACACTGCAGTTTTAGTAACCGCTACAGCTTCAGCAGAACCTAGAGAAGGAATTGATTTTTTCCCATTAACTGTTGATTATGAGGAAAGACTTTATTCTGTAGGTAAAATTCCTGGGGGATTTATAAAACGCGAGGGAAGACCAAGTGAATCTGCAATCCTTTCGGGCCGTCTTATTGATCGTCCAATCAGACCGTTGTTTGCCGAAGGATTTCGTAACGACGTTCAAGTAGTTGCTACTGTTTTATCTGTTGATCAAAATAATCCTCCTGATATACCGGCAATGATTGGCGCATCTTGTGCATTGGGTGTTTCCGATATTCCTTTTAATGGTCCTATTGGCGGCGTACGTATTGGCCGAATTGATAATCAATTTATCATTAATCCAACTGTTGCCGAACAGGAACAAAGTGAGTTAAATCTTGTTGTTGCAGGAACAAAAGATGCAGTAATTATGGTTGAGGCTGGT
This sequence comes from Dendrosporobacter sp. 1207_IL3150, assembly GCF_036763085.1. Lineage (NCBI taxonomy): Bacteria > Bacillati > Bacillota > Negativicutes > Selenomonadales > Sporomusaceae > Dendrosporobacter > Dendrosporobacter sp. 1207_IL3150. The sequence goes on along the minus strand of NZ_JBAIYU010000011.1, from coordinate 28,966 downwards.
GCAAATGAACTTCCTGAGGAAGTAATATTAGAAGCTATCTCATTTGGCCATGATGTAATTAGAACAATAATTGATTTCCAACTTAAAATAATAGCGGAAATTGGAAAACCTAAACGCGAAATAAAATTATTCGAAGTGGTGCCAGAAATTGATAGTGCAGTTCGTGCTTTTATTACTGATAAACTTAATGAAGCAGTAAGAAATTCGGACAAACTTGAAAGAGAAGCACAAGTAAATCAAGTTAAAAAAGAGGCAATTGAACATTTTAGTGAAGTTTACCCTAACGATATTAAGAATGTTCAGTATGTTTTCCAAAAAGTACTTAAAGAAATTGTTCGTAAAATGATAACAGTTGAAAAGATTCGTCCAGATGGCCGCGGTCTTGCAGAAGTTCGTCCTATTTCGTGCGATATTTCTTTACTTGCCCGAACTCATGGGTCTGGTTTATTTACGCGGGGACAGACTCAAATACTCACAGTAACTACACTTGGAGCTATCGGTGACGAGCAAATACTTGACGGACTTGGAGTAGAAGAATCTAAACGTTACATGCACCATTATAACTTCCCATCTTTTAGTGTTGGTGAAACTAGACCTTCACGTGGTCCTGGCCGTCGTGAAATTGGACATGGGGCCCTCGCTGAGCGTGCCTTAGTTCCTGTAATTCCAAGCGAAACCGATTTCCCATATACGATTAGATTGGTTTCAGAAGTATTAGAATCTAACGGATCATCATCTATGGGCAGCGTCTGCGGCAGTACTTTATCTCTAATGGATGCAGGTGTTCCTATCAAGCGTCCGGTTTCTGGCGTAGCAATGGGGTTAGTTAAAGATGGAGATCACTACTCAATTTTGACTGATATTCAAGGTATGGAAGACGCCCTTGGTGACATGGACTTTAAGGTAGCAGGAACTACAAACGGTGTAACAGCAATACAAATGGATATGAAAGTTGCTGGTATTACCAAAGAAATATTAACCTCAGCCTTAGAGCAAGCAAAACGTGGACGTAATCATATTCTAGATAAAATGCTCGAGACGATTAGTACACCTAAAGGTGAGCTATCACCATATGCACCTAGGATTATAACTATGGAAATTGATCCTGATAAAATTCGAGACGTAATCGGACCTGGTGGTAAAACAATTAAAAAGATAATTGATGAAACCGGAGTTACAATTGATATCGAAGACGATGGTAAGGTCTTTATAGCCGCTGTAGATGTTGAAGCTGGCCAAAAAGCGGTTAGAATTATCGAAAATCTAGTTCGCAGTGTTGAGGTAGGCGGAACATATTCAGGAAAAGTAACTCGTATTATGACTTTCGGAGCATTTGTAGAAATATTACCTGGCAAAGAAGGGCTTGTTCATATTTCGCAGTTAGCGCGTGAACGAGTAGAAAAAGTCGAAGATGTTGTAAAAGTTGGCGATGAAATTTTAGTAAAAGTTACTGAAATAGATCGTCAAGGACGTGTAAACCTTTCACGTAAAGAGCTTCTTAAAGCTGAAACTGAAAACGATAAGACACCATGAACATAAACCTCACGGTTTATGTTTTTTTATTCATAAATTCTCATCCACTTAATAAACTGATAGAAAAGCAGTTAAATCATTCGATCAGGAGTGATTAATATTGAGATGGATGATAGTCACCAGAATTAGACAATGGTACGTAATATTTGCAGCGGGTGTCTTCTTAACTATTGCTATGTTATCAGGAATGGTTCAACCACTTTTAAGCAGTTCTCCAACTAATCAGGGGGGAATCCAGCCAATCTTTCACGGAAATATAACCGAGCCCAAGGTGGCGTTTGCTTGCAATGTTTTTTGGGGCGAGGAGTTTTTACCATCAATGCTCCAGACATTTACCGATAATGACGTACACATTACATTCTTTATTGGAGGCAGCTGGGCAAAAAAATATCCCGAATTATTAACTGATATTGCAAATCGAGGACATGAACTGGGTAATCACACTTATAGTCATCCTCATCCGAACGCAATAACTAAAGAAAAAAACAAAGACCAAATACAAAAGACCGAAGACTTAGTACGCGAAATTACTGGAATAAAAACCAACTTGTATGCACCTCCTTATGGTGAATATAATGATATGGTAATTACTGCTGCGAACGAGCTTGGCTATACCACTATTATGTGGAGTATTGATACGATTGACTGGAAGAGGCCGCCTGCGGATATTCTCAAAAACAGAGTAATAAAAAAACTACATAATGGTGCTATTATTCTAATGCATCCTACCGACCCTACCGCTAAAGCATTACCAGAGCTAATTCGAGAAATACAAAAGGCAGGATATACTATTACAACAGTCTCTGATATACTAAAATAAAGAAATAGGCATATAATTGCCTGTTTTTCTTATTGCTAAAAACCCCTCTATATGATATTATGTCAACATGCTTTGCTGTAGATAGAGTTGCAGTCCATTTAGAGCATGTTGATATTGCTATAGAGGAGGTACTAAGTGAATAGAAATAAATTTACAACTTTTTTGATGTTGTTTTTGTTGGTTTTTACAATGATAGTTATACCAGTACAATCAGTTAATGCCGCTCCTGTTGACGATGTGCTTAAAACCCTATCATCTGGCACTTTGTCGCAATCAAATAGTACAGGAGGCAGCGGAAGCAATATTTTCGAAAAGTTATTTGGCTACCTTTTCAATAAAATATTGGGCCCCGTAATAAACGTATTCGGGTCAAAATCAAGCAGTGATCCAAATGGTAACCCCGTAAAAGTTACTCCATTGCCTCCATCTTCAGATAGTGGAACAGTACTAGATAGTTCTGGTATACGCGGGAAGGTGATTGTTGTCGATCCCGGGCATGGTGGTAGTAATCCAGGTGCTGTAGCAAATAATACAAGAGAAACAGATAACAATCTTTCCGTCAGTCTTAAATTACGTGATAAACTTGTACAAGCTGGCGCAAAAGTAATAATGACTCGCGAAACCGATAAGACGGTAGCTGCCGCAGGCAGCACACTAGGCCAGGAACTTCAAGCACGGGTTGATTTAGCCCAGGCTAATAATGCCGATATTTTTGTCAGTATCCACTCAAATTCTAACCCAAATCCGGATATTGCCGGAGCTATGACATTTTATCACAGCGGGAAATCACCTAAATTGGCTACAGAGGTGCAGAGCGCTATTATTAAAGAAACAAAAGCTATCGATAAAGGTACTGCTCCTGAAACATTTTACGTTTTACGTAACACAACGATGCCTGGCATTCTAGTAGAAATGGGTTTCGTAACTAATTCTCAAGAAGCTGCAAAATTGAGCAGCGACTCATATCGTAATAGTATTGCGCAAGGTATATTTAACGGAATAGTGAAGTATTTTAATTGACAATAGTATTATTTAACAGAGACATATGTCTCTGTTTTTTTCCTTGATTTCCTTGACATGCTTATCTAACTACCTAAATATAAATAGTTTATGAAGGATTTTATAACACTTACCAGAACATAATTACTTATACAAGAAAAGGAGTTATATATGTATCAAAAATCTATATTGCCAAATGGTATAAGGGTAATTTCCGAGAATATTCCTTTTGTCAAATCTGTTACCTTAGGTGTTTGGATAGGAAGCGGTTCGCGCGAAGAACTAGATTATAACCATGGGATATCTCATTTTATTGAACACCTGATGTTTAAGGGTACTCAAACGCGTTCGGCAAAAGATATCGCGGAAACAGTTGATGCAGTTGGAGGGCAGCTAAATGCATTTACCTCTAAGGAACATACTTGCTATTATATGAAGGTAATTGATAGCCATCTTGAGCTAGCGGTTGATATCCTTAGTGATATGATCGTTAGATCAAAGTTTTCGCATGATGATATTACCCGTGAACGAGAAGTAATTCTTGAAGAGTTATATATGTATGAAGATACACCTGATGAGCAAATTCATGATCTTTATATCGAAAATATTTGGTCTAATCATCAATTAGGCCGTAATATTATCGGGACAACCCAATCGGTAGAGACAATTGATAAAACTGCTATACTAGAATATTATAGGCAATTTTATACTCCAGATAATTTGGTTATTGCAGCTGCTGGCAACGTGAACCACGAACAACTGCTTGAATTCGCTTCAAAATATTTTGGCGACCTGCATGGTGCAAAACATCAGTCACATCTTCCAGCTCCTACTTTTAATGTCAAAACCTCTTCTTACGAGAAAGCTACAGAACAAGTACATATATGCATGGGAGTTGCAGCAGTAGCTCAGGAATCTCCTGAAATTTATCCTTTTCATATCTTAAATAATTTATTGGGTGGGGGAATAAGCTCTAGATTGTTTCAGTCTATACGGGAGGAGAGAGGTCTCGCATATTCTGTATACTCCTACTTAACAAATTACAGTGATGGCGGTTTATTTACTATTTATGCAGGGACACGTCCTTCAAATACTGAGCAAGTTATAGCACTTATTGTAGAATCCCTATCTGACTTAAAAAGAAATGGTATAAAACCGGATGAGCTTTCAAGAGTAAAGGAACAATTAAAAGGAAACCTTGTTCTTGGACTTGAAAGTTCGAGCAGCCGAATGTCGAGAATGGGTAAAATGGAGATCAGCTTAGGAAAATATGTTACTCTTGATGAAGTTGTTTCTAAAATTGATAATACTTCTATCAGAGACATAAATACGATAATTCACACGTATTTAAACCCACACTCTATAAGCCTTACAACTTTAGGACCATTAGGTAAAATAAGTGCAGTACCAAAATTTTGATATAATAGGAGAAATCAATGAAAATCCGAGGCTTTGAAATTGTTAATTGTTATATAAGCAACGGCATTACTCTTCCGGAGCGCAAAACATCTTTAAGCGCTGGTTATGATATTGCGGCCTCTGAGGACGTTGTAATTATGCCACACCAAGTAACTATTATTCCCACAGGATTAAAAGCATATATGGGCAACGATGAATATCTCGGATTACATATTCGATCCAGTTTCGCCGTAAAAAATAAAGTTACTTTAATCAATAGTCAGGGAATCATTGATGCTGATTATTATAATAACCCTGAGAACGAAGGTCATATTATGATAGCCGTATATAGTCATTCCTCAGAGGATGTCCTTGTTACTAAAGGTACAAGAGTTGCTCAAGGAATATTTTGTAAATATCTTCTGATTGATAATGATAATTTTAGACTTGCTGAAACTCGCTCAGGCGGTTTTGGAAGTACAGGCGAAAAATAGTTTAGATAAGGCAGTTTATCAACTGCCTTATCTTTTTTTGAGGACATAATTTTATTAAGTTCAGAATAAGATTTACAAAAGATTTGTGGGGGATGTTATGAATAGTTGGATAACATTACTCTTACTATTTTTAGGAATCGTTTGTTCAATAATATTTCGCATTTACCGATATCGGCAGATTATCGACGGCGAAAGTAAATCTTCACCGCTTTCTTTAGCTATTCAGGAAATAGTTGCAGTTTCGGGTGGTGTGTACTTGTCTCTTGTCATGTTAACATCATTCTTAAAATTAGATATTCCTGAGCGAGTATCGTTACACACAATATCTATTGATCCTTTAGCATTCACGGCTATATGTTTAGCTATGATTCAACCACTTTTTTATAAATTTATAAAGTAGGTGATATAATGCGTTTGAGTGAACTCGCGGGAAAAGAAGTAATTAATATTGGTGATGGAGGAAGGCTCGGAGTAATTGAAGAATGTGAACTTTCTTTCGAGATTAAGTCAGGACAGATCCATTCACTTATTCTGCCTAATCGGTCGAACTTTCTAAGGTTTTTCAATGAAAGTAAAGCATCGACAATTCCGTGGCAGTCAATTAAAAGAATAGGCGACGAAGTAATTATTGTTGATTTGAATAATGCTTTTGATAGAATGTATTCCAATATTCGTGAGCGGCACGAAAACACATATTAGATTTAAATCAGGTTAAACTAACATTAACTGCAGTAAAGCATTTAATGTTAGGAGGATTTATGTAAAATGAATAACCAATTAAATAACCAGTCCCAAAATAATTCTTCAACCGATGTTGTAAACAGTTATACTAATTCACAATCACAGCAAAATTCAAATTCGAGCAGTCAAGCAGGTAAGAGCTCTTCGCAAAACACAAATACTCAGAAGCAAAAAACCGTTATTGGGGTATTTGATTCACAAGTAGATGCGGAAACTGCGGTTAGCACACTGCGTACCCAAGGTTTTACAAACGAAGAAATAAATATCGTATCTAAATCAAACAGACAATCAAATTCAACTGACAAAGTCAGCTATGATGATGATATTACAGATGGAGCTTTGACTGGCGGAACACTTGGCGGTATCGGTGGATTATTAATTGGAGCAGGAGCTATGGTGGTTCCTGGCATAGGCCCTTTGCTCGCTGCTGGACCTATAAGTGCAGCAATTGGCGGAGCTCTAGCTGGTGGTTTAGCTGGTGGTTTAATAGATTGGGGAATTCCATCAGAAGCAAGTCAACGTTATGTTCGCCAAGTGGAACAAAACAAAATTTTAGCTATTGTACGTACTAGTGAGCAAAAAGTTGATGAAGCTGCTAAAATCTTCAGACGATATGGGGCAGATAACGTAGAAAGTCATCAGTAAGAAAACAAGGCTTGTGCCAAGCTTTGCGTAGGAATAAGTCGATAATCCCCCCTTATGAATGTAAGAAAGTTTATACTTTTTATCGTATAAAATCAAACCGGGAATTATCCCGGTTTTTATATTATCTAAGTTGAAATAAACAAACAAATCACTTTTTTTCAATAAAATGTGATTTTGGAAAGTTTTTAAAAAAAGTTGACACTAGTGGAACCTATATTATACAATGTACATAAATTAAATAGAATCCTGCACAGCAAGAGTAGAGGTGCGGGCAACAATAGTACTTTCAGGGAGCGTGGTACCAATGATCTGAAAGAAAAGGGTTGACCGCCGAAGTATCGAAGATTACCAATTGTTCGATACTGGTCTTACATCGAATAGGTGTTAGACTGTCACCATAAAATATGGTGGAGTGCTATCTCATCTGGAAATAGAAAACCTTAGCGTTTTCTTATCCTTTTTACGCTGCCCACATATGGTAGCCGGTGAGATAGTTCTCACCGGCTGTTTTTATAGTTTTTTATGTTAAATACGCCTAAGGTGTATTGTAGTAATTCGGAGGTGGAACCCAGTGATAAGAGTTATAGTTTGCGGTGCTTACGGTAAAATGGGTCTTGAAGTATTAAAAGCAGTACATAGGGATGAACATCTTAGCATTGTTGGGGCAGTCGATGTTAAATCAGACTTTTCCGATGTTGGAGAATTAATTGGATTTGGCAAAAACGGTGTTACTATCGGAAATGATCTTGAAACTGTAATTAATGAAACTAAACCTCAAGTAATGGTTGACTTTACTAACCCGGAGTCGGTTATGAAAAACATTCGAACTGCAATAAAAAACGGTGTCAGCCCAGTAGTTGGAACAACCGGTTTGTCTGAAGACGACTTTAAGGAAGTTAATGAACTGTGTAAAAAGCATAAAGTTAATGCTTTAATTTCACCTAACTTCTCAATTGGTGCAATTTTGATGATGAGATTATCGTGCGAAGCTGCTAAGTACCTACCTCATGTAGAAATCATTGAACTACATCATGATCAAAAACTTGATGCTCCTTCTGGAACAGCAATACGTACTGCAGAGTTGATTGCTGAAACTAGAGGTTATTTAAAACAAGGGCATCCTGCAGAATTTGAGAAGTATAAAGGTTCACGCGGCGGTGAATTTGAAGGAATACGTTTACACAGTGTTAGATTGCCAGGATATGTAGCTCATCAGGAAGTAATTTTTGGCGGTCTTGGCCAGTCGTTAATTATAAGACATGATTCTATCTCGCGAGAGTCATTTATGCCTGGAGTTGTATTAGCTTGCAAAAAGGTCTTAACCTTAGACGGGTTGGTTGTTGGACTAGAACATATACTAGATTAGTTGTTAACTGAAGGAGCGATGACCATGAAAAAATATAATGTTGCAATTTTAGGAGCTACTGGTGCAGTTGGTCAGGAATTTTTAGAGCTGATTGCCGAGCGACACTTTCCTTTTAATGAACTGAAGTTACTTGCTTCAAAGCGTTCCGCAGGTAAAGTAATTAACTTCATGGGTAAAGATTATGTAGTAGAAGAAGCTACAGACGATTCTTTTAAAGATGTGCATATTGCATTATTTGCTGGCGGAGCAGCTAGCAAAACCTTCGCTCCAGCTGCAGTGAAGCACGGTGCAGTTGTTATTGATAATTCCAGTGCATTTAGAATGGATCCAAATGTTCCGCTGATTGTTCCAGAGGTAAATCCTGGTGCTATTCAAAACCATAAAGGGATTATTGCTAACCCAAATTGTTCTACTATTATTATGACTATGGCATTAAAACCACTTCATGATGTAGCAAAAATTAAAAGAATTGTTGTTTCTACTTACCAAGCTGTATCGGGAGCCGGTAAAGAGGCAATTGAGGAACTCGATAACCAAGTTAAAGCTATAGTTGAAAATCGCCCTGCTGAAGCTAATATTCTACCAAGTGCTAGCTTACCAAAACATTATCAAATAGCTTTTAACCTACTTCCGCAGATCGATGTGTTTGTAGACGATGGTTATACTAAAGAAGAAATGAAAATGGTTAATGAAACGCATAAAATACTAAATGACTACAATATTGGCATTACTGCAACAACAATTAGAGTCCCAGTATATCGCAGCCACGCAGAATCTATAAATATAGAACTAGAGAGTGCATTGTCAGCAGATGATGCTCGAAAAGCCCTTGCGGCATTCCCTGGGGTAATCGTTCAAGATAATCCTGCCGAAATGCTATATCCAATGCCGCTTTTCACTTCAAACAAAGATGAAGTTTTTGTTGGACGCATTAGAGAAGATAAAAGTGTCCAGCACGGTCTTAACCTATGGGTGGTTGGCGATCAAATTCGCAAAGGTGCTGCATTAAATGCACTCCAAATTGCCGAATATATGATCAACCATAAATTACTTGAGGTGTAGATAATGCGTATAATAGTACAGAAGTTTGGTGGTACTTCGGTAGCATCACCCGAAGTTAGACAGCTGGTTGTTAAAAAAATAAATAGAGCAAAAGAGCAGGGTTATGCTCCTGTCGTCGTAGTTTCTGCAATGGGGCGTAAAGGCGAAAGCTATGCTACTGATACACTAATTGAAGTCGCGCGGACAGCAAATAAGAATATTGCGGCACGCGAACTTGACCAAATTATGTACTGCGGCGAAATGATTTCCGCAGTTGTTATGGCCGGTACTTTACAAGCCAATGGACTTGATGCTGTTATGCTTACAGGCGGCCAAGCTGGAATTATGACTGACACTAATTTTAATAATGCTCGAATTATGAAAATCGACTCTGCGCATATTATCCGTCTGCTAAAGCAAGGGAAAACCCCTGTTGTTTGCGGTTTTCAGGGAATGAGTGCGGAGGGAGAGCTAACAACACTAGGGCGCGGCGGCAGCGACACGACTGCCTCCGCATTAGGTGGTGCATTAAATGCGGAGTTAATTGAGATTTATACAGACGTAGATGGTATTATGACAGCAGACCCAAGAATCGTCAGCAACGCTAAGATTCTTGATTGTATCAGCTATAGTGAAGTATGCCAGTTAGCTCATCAAGGTGCAAAGGTCATTCATCCACGAGCTGTCGAAATTGCAATGCAGAAAAGTATTCCTTTAGTCGTTAAATCAACATTTTCTGATGCCCCAGGAACTCTAATCACTAATATTAATAAAGGTGATACGGGTGGGACAGCAGTATCAGACCGTATCGCAACAGGTGTAACTTACTTAGCTAATATTGCGCAAATAAAAATAGCTACCAATAACGCTAGCGATGCGAGTTTTAAAGCATTTAAAACAATGGCTGAATCAGGGATTAGCGTAGATTTAATCAACGTTAACCCTGGGCAGATAATGTTTACTATTTCCGAGGACGTTGCTGACAGAGCTACCGACAAATTACTTCAGTTAGGTTTTAAGGTTGATACCGTTTATGATTGTGCAAAGGTATCTGTTGTCGGTGGGGGTATGCGAGAAGTACCTGGTGTTATGGCAAACTTTGTTGAGGCTCTATCTAAAAATAACATTCAAATTCTACAGACCGTTGACTCTCATACGTCGATTTCCGTATTAGTTAAAAAAGCTGATATGCATAAATCCGTTACTGCTTTACACGAGAAATTTAGTTTGTCAAACTAAATTTTTTCTATAGATAATGGAGGGAGAAGTTATGAGGAATTTTGGTCGGGTTATTACAGCTATGGTTACTCCGTTTAACGATGACTATAGTGTTAATTATAAAGCTGCCGCCGATTTAGCTAAGTATTTAATAAATAATGGATCAGACGGTATAGTAGTTGCTGGTAGTACCGGTGAATCGGCAACACTTTCTAGTCCTGAAAAACTTAAACTATTTGAGACTGTACTTGAAGCAGTGGGCGATAAGGCCTATGTCATTGCTGGAACAGGTTCAAATGATACAAGAGCCTCTATCGAACTGACTGTTGAAGCTGAAAAAATTGGGGTTCATGGAGCGATGCTAGTAGGGCCATACTACAATAAACCACCTCAAGAAGGTTATTATCAACACTTCAAAGCTATCGCTAAGGCTACTAAACTACCATTAATACTATATAATGTACCTGGGCGAACTAGCGCAAACATACTTCCTAGTACTATCGTACGTCTTTCTGAAATCGAAAATATTGTTGCCGTAAAGGAAGCTAGTGGTAACTTAGAGCAAGTTTCAGAAATTATACGTAATACTAACAAAGATTTTCTTGTTTATAGTGGCGACGATATTCTGACTTTACCTATCATGACTATCGGAGGTACAGGAGTAATTAGTGTAGCAGCTCATATAATTGGTGTCCGCATGCAAGAAATGATTGCTGCCTATCTTAACGGCAATTTATCAAAAGCACAAGAAATACATCTTGAGCTTATACCGTTTATTAAATCCATGTTTGTTACCACGAACCCAATACCAATTAAAACGGCAGTCAATATAATTGGTCAAAGCGCCGGACCGCTTCGCCTGCCGCTTGTGCCTGCAACTGACTCAGAACTAGCAGTAATTAAAAAGGCCATTAAAGATTTAGGAACCATATAATGAATCAAAAAATAGTCCATCTTTTTTTAGATGGGCTATTTTTTGATTCATTATATGGCGTTCTTTGTTTCGACTTGTTGTAACAATGTTAATAAGATATAATAGGTACAAGGTGTAAGAACGGCTGGTTAAAACTTATCTAAGAGTACTAGTTAAATATACTTCATTCACAGTAGCTGGAGGTGTACTTTTTTTTGTCCAAACAACAACACAAAGTTCAGATTATCCCTTTAGGAGGCTTAGGGGAGATTGGCAAAAATATGACGGTTATCCGATATGGAGACGATATAATTGTCATTGACTGTGGTTTAATGTTTCCTGATGATGATATGCTTGGTATAGACTTAGTTATACCGGATATTACTTACTTACTTGAAAATAAAGATTTAGTTAAGGCCATTGTACTTACTCACGGCCATGAGGACCACATCGGCGCTCTTCCTTATGTGTTAAAACAACTGGATGTACCTGTATATGGAACTAATTTGACTCTAGGGATATTAGCAGGACGGCTAAAAGAAAACAAAATATCCTCAGATAATCTGTTTCCTTTAGCCCCAGGAAATAGCATTGATATCGCTTCATTTAATGTAGGCTTTATTCATGTTAGCCATAGTATAGCTGATGCAGTTGGTATCTTTATTAAAACCCCGATTGGGACAATTGTTCATACGGGTGATTTCAAGCTTGATCAAACCCCAGTCGACTCCAAAGTAACAGATTTTCATAAGTTTGCGGAATTAGGTGATCAAGGCGTACTTTTGCTGCTCGCAGATAGCACTAATGCTGAACATCCCGGCTATACCTTAAGTGAAAGGTCTGTTGGAGTAACTTTTGATGAAACGTTTCGCAATGCTCGAGAACGTATTATAATAGCGACGTTTTCTTCAAATATTCATCGTATACAGCAGGTTATAGATACTGCTTGCAAATATAAGCGTAAAATAGCAATTCTCGGTCGCAGTATGGTGAATGTAGTAAATATAGCATTAGAACTTGGTTACTTATCTATACCCGAAGGCATGTTAATCGATGTTAATGATATTAATAACTATCCCCCCTCAGGCATAGTTATAGTAACAACAGGCAGCCAGGGTGAACCTATGTCGGCTTTAACTAGAATAGCTTTGTCCGACCATCGCAAGGTTGAGATTACCCCTGGTGATACGGTAATAATTTCAGCTACCCCAATTCCTGGGAATGAAAAACTGGTTTCGCGTACTATCGATTTCCTACTTCGCCAAGGTGCTGAAGTAGTCTATGAGAGAGCGTCAGGTGTCCATGTCTCCGGTCACGCAAGTCAAGAAGAACTCAAATTAATACATAATTTAGTTAGGCCTAAATTTTTTATTCCGGTGCATGGTGAATACCGTCACTTAAAAAAACACGCTCAATTAGCTAATGACTTAGGGCTGCCAAGAGAAAACATCTTCATTGCTGAAAACGGTCATGTTCTAGAATTCACTCAAGAAAAAGGCACCATCTCAGGGAAAGTTAGTGCGGGAAACGTACTAGTAGATGGTTTGGGCGTAGGTGATGTTGGTAATATAGTACTCCGAGATCGGCGTCTACTGTCACACGATGGAATTTTAATTATTGTTGTAACAATGGATAAGCAAAGCGGCTCTGTCTTGGCTGGACCAGATATTGTTTCTAGAGGTTTTGTTTATGTACGGGAATCAGAACAACTTATGGAAGATGCTAAAGAGAGAATAATCCAAGCACTGGAAAAGTGTGAGCTTAATAATATAACTGAATGGGCTGCAATAAAGTCAAACTTACGTGATTGTTTGAGTAAGTACCTCTATGAGCGAACGCGCCGCCGCCCGATGATATTGCCAATTATCATGGAAGTATAAATCGAGTTTTAGCTCGATTTTTTACTTTTGAAAAACGGTATGAAACTTCCAACAAAGTCAATACTATAAATAAAGACTAATGTTGGAGGGACTTCAAGAATGATCTATAACGATAATCCAGTTGTCGCACCACCTAGCGTAAATCCCGAGAATCCTCAGGCACCTGGAGAGCAGCCTACTGATGTTCCTAAAAAATCAAGACAGGCTAAAAAATCAACTGTTGTTGAAAATATTCAAGAATTAGGTACAACTGATGTGCCAACTGCTAAAACCAATATACATGTAATGACAATTATAGGACAAATTGAAGGCCACATGGTACTCCCACCGCAAAACAAAACTACTAAGTATGAGCATATCATGCCTCAACTTGTTGCTATTGAGCAAAATCCTGAAATAGAAGGCGTAATGTTGCTTCTTAATACAGTTGGCGGGGACGTCGAAGCTGGCTTAGCTATTGCTGAAATGCTTGCAAGTATGTCAAAACCTACTGTGTCTATTGTTCTAGGTGGTGGCCATAGTATTGGTGCGCCTATAGCTGTTTCTGCGACACACTCATTCATAGTGGAAAGTGCAACTATGACAATTCATCCAATCCGCTTAACTGGGCTTGTCATTGGTGCTCAAAGCTCCTTTGATTATTTGGAAAAAATGCAGGAAAGAGTTAATAAATTTGTTGTTTCTCATTCTCGCATTACTGAAAAGAAATGGAAAGAACTTCTTTATAAGACTGGTGAATTGTCGAGGGATATTGGCACTTCAGTAGTAGGAAAAGACGCTGTTCATTATGGTTTAATTAATGAAATAGGCGGCGTCTCTCAAGCTATGGATAAACTTCAACAACTCATACAAGCTAAGAAGGAACCAAAGGGGCTGAAGCAGTAATGATACTGTGGACAGTTATGCCACTAGAAGCTGTTTTTCCACCAGATGATTTTTCGCCTAATTACGAGGAAGTTGATTATGAAGGAATTCGTCTAATTGTGGAAAAAACATCGAATGAGCAGTGTCGGATTATTCGACTTCTTTCTACGAATCCTCATGATTTTTTACGAAATGAGATACAACCTGGAATGGTTATTAACTTCAAGCAAATTTAGAATATCCCGATTTTTAAATAACAAACAAGCACTTCCAACCGCGAAAGTGCTTGTTTGTTATTTTTAGGCCTCATTATAATAAAGGATTTTGTGTCGATATGTAGAAAAGATTTTTAGAGGTGGTATGAATTGCCTAAGTTTTTATCAGAATTGACACCAGAACTTAAATACGAACTGCTCGGAATTACCTTAATAACTGTAGGTATAATATCATTAGTAAGTTTGTTAGGCTTTAACGCAGGACCGGTCGGAATATTTATCGCAAAAACACAGAAATATCTATTCGGAATCGGGGCTATAGTAGTACCTACTATAGTCATTGCTATTGGCTTACGGTATATCATAACAAGAAAAGTTATAGTATATTCGATAAAGTTTTGGGGAATAGCCCTATTGTACATATTAATACTAGCTATATTTCATCATTTTACTATTTCACAAGGTAAAGAAATTTTACCCGAAAGCTTATTATTGGGCGGTGGATTTACTGGTGGGTTTGTTCTTTTCGCTCTTAGAAAACTTTTCGGCTTTGATGGATCAATCATTATATTATTTGCGCTATCAGTTTGCTCTTTTATAATGGCAACAACATGGTCACTGACATCAGGTTTGCTCAAAGCTAAACATCATGCCATGGAAAGTATTCAATCAGCTAGAGAAACCATAGCTTCAACACGCGAAAGTTTGTTAGTCGAATCTACAGAAAATGAAGCCGATACTAGCGGCAGACAGTCCTTTTTTTATAATCAAGAGCGAGATAGAAATAAGCAAAAACAAAAGGTTTCTTCTGATGCCAGCCTAGACGAAATGCCAAATGCTCCAGTAAAAAATATAAGTATCAGTGAAACAACTTCAACCGACAAAGAAGATAGCCACTCGCTAGTGTATAAACTCCCCCCCATATCTTTGCTGAGTAAACCTAGTAAGGGGAAGCAACCTAAATTATCAAAGGAAATAAATGATAATGCCAGAGTGCTTGAAGAAACATTAGACAACTTTAACGTTAGTGCAAAAATAATCAACGCCTGCAACGGGCCATCTGTTACTCGCTATGAACTAGAACCAGCTCCAGGAGTTAAGGTAAGTAAAATTGTCAATTTAGCTGATGATATTGCCCTTAAACTCGCGGCACCAGGCATACGAATTGAAGCTCCAATTCCCGGAAAAGCTGCTATTGGAATAGAAGTTCCAAATAAAGAACTTTCTGGTGTACAACTGAGAGAAGTCCTTGAGAGCAGTGTATTTCAAGATGCTTCATCAAAACTAACAGTAGCTTTAGGTAAGGATATTGCTGGTCAGCCTATCGTAGCTGACCTTGCGAAAATGCCGCATTTACTTGTAGCAGGCGCCACTGGATCAGGAAAAAGTGTATGTATAAATACTTTGATTACGAGTATATTGTTTAAGGCAACTCCTGATGAGGTTAAATTTGTCTTAATTGATCCTAAAATGGTTGAGCTTTCGAATTTTAACGGAATTCCTCATCTTATGGCACCTGTCGTTACAGATTCAAAAAAAGCTGCGGCCGCTTTAAATTGGGCTGTCCATGAGATGGAGCGCCGCTATGCTGTTTTTGCAGAGGCTGGAGTCCGCGATATAGGTAGATATAATCAGACTATTGATGACTGCAAACTTCCATCAATAGTGGTTATAATTGACGAGCTTGCGGATTTAATGATGGTAGCTCCTGTCGATGTCGAGGACGCAATTTGCCGTCTAGCCCAAAAAGCTAGAGCAGCTGGAATTCACTTAGTTTTAGCAACTCAGCGTCCATCTGTTGATGTTATTACCGGTACAATAAAGGCTAATGTACCTTCTAGAATCTCATTCGCAGTTTCTTCACAGATCGATTCTAGAACAATACTAGATATGACTGGTGCTGAAAAATTACTTGGAAAAGGTGACATGCTATATTACCCTGTAGGTGCACCAAAACCACTTCGAGTTCAAGGCGCATTTATTGCTGATAATGAAGTTGAAGATCTGATTGCTTTTTTAAAAACCCAGGCAAATCCTGATTACAACAATGAAATTACTACTGGTGACTACGAATCCGCATCAGAAGAAAATCAAAATCAGCAAAAATATGAAGACGAACTTCTTGAGACAGCAGTGAATATGGTACTGGAAACTGGACAAGCTTCGGTATCTATGCTTCAAAGAAAATTCCGTATTGGTTATACACGAGCAGCGAGGCTTATTGATACTATGGAGGAAATGAGAATTGTTGGGCCAAACATCGGCAGCAAAGCGCGGGATATTTTAATGACTTCAGAACAGGTAAATAATAGTTATTTCAAAAAATAGCTTATATCAGTTAGTATTTAATGGGTAAAATAGATTAAACATAATAAATTTCGGTTTGGTGAAAAATGCATAAAACTGTTGACTTTGAAAGTAGTAAAACTTTTGATAATCCAATTTATATTGATGTAAGATCTCCTTCAGAGTATTTAAAAGGTCATATCCCTAATTCAGTTAACATTCCAATATTTTCTGACGAAGAACGTGCTTTAGTCGGTACAATATATAAAAATATTGGTAGTGAAGAGGCTAAAGACAAAGGATTAGAGATTGTTTCCACTAAACTCCCTGATATTATTAGACAAATACAATCCCATTATAAAATGGGCAAAAGGCTAATAATTTATTGCTGGCGTGGTGGGATGAGGTCAAAATCAATAGTAAGTATACTCGCAATAATGGGAATAAAATCCTATCAATTAATTGGTGGATATAAAGAATATCGTAATTACGTTTTAAAACAATTGGCTAGTTTTAAAATAAAACCAGAGATCTATGTTCTTTGCGGATCAACTGGTGTTGGCAAAACTAATATTCTCAATCTTTTAAAAAAAATAAATGAACCTATAATTGATATTGAACAATTAGCTAATCACCGTGGTTCAATTTTTGGTCAAATTGGTCTCGGACAGCCAGCTAGTGCTCAAAGTTTTGATTCTTTACTTCTTAATGAGCTAGAACAATTAAATAATAGCCATTATATTATTTTAGAGTCAGAAAGCAAACGAGTTGGTAATGTCTATATCCCTGACATCCTTTATAATGCAATGAAATCTGCTAAACGTATCTTGATTTATGCAGATTTAGAGATTCGAGCTGAACGATTAATTAATGAATATTTTCACCTTAATATGCAAAATACCCAATCCATTGCAGATTGCATAAACTCTTTAAGTAAGCGCTTAGGTGTAAAAAAAACAAAACAGCTTCTTAATTACTTAGAATCCGGAAATATACGACAATGTGCGTTGACACTAATAAATGAATACTATGACCCTCTGTATGGATATGAAAAACAAAATGATGATGAATTTGATTTAGTAGTTTGTTCAAATAATTTGAATGAGGCAGCGAATAAGATTATAAATTATTTACGTAAAACTGGGAGGTAGAACTTATGCAGTCAGTAGGGGATGTTTTGCGCACTGAACGCGAAAAAAAGGGCTTATCAATTAAGGATATAGAGGCTGCAACAAGCATACGGGCTCTATATTTAAGTGCTATTGAAGCAAACGATTTCAAAGTAATTCCCGGTGAAGTTTATGTAAAAGGCTTTATACGCAATTATGCTAATTATTTGGGATTAAGCGGTCCAAACATTGTTGAACTATATCGTCAGCAAAATAACTCAAATCTACAGGTGGCGCCGCAAGCGGCTGCCACGGCCACAGAAATTGTTAGTACGCCAGCAAGTACTCAAGAAGATCCTGAACATAAGAGTAACAACACTAAATGGATTTTACTAGGCCTTGCAATAGCAGCAATTGCTGGAGTTATTTGGTGGATTAGCGCATCAAAGCAAACCACCCCTCAACAAGTACCTCAACAACCTTCACAAAACCAAAATTCAACTTTACCTCCTTCATCACAAGCAGCGCCTACTCCGACTCCAGCGAAATCTGTCACTCCGCAGTCGAAACCAATTTCAGTAACCGCGAAATATAATGAAGAATGCTGGACACAGGTTGTTGCAGACGGGAAAGAAATCTACGAAGGAATTCCATCAAAAAACGATTCATTCACTTGGGAAGCAGATAAGAGTCTAGTGGTAAAAGTTGGTAATGCAGGCGGTGTAGAAATTATACATAATGGTCAATCACTAGGAAAACTCGGAAATAAAGGCGATGTAATTGTAAAATCATTTGCGGCCAATCAATCGAAACAGTAACCAGCAGGAGAAACTATGGAACATTTTTTGCCAATAAGTAAAGAAGATATGCAAGCCCGTGGATGGGAACAGTTAGATTTCCTTTTTATAAGTGGTGATGCTTATGTCGACCATCCAAGTTTTGGACCAGCTATAATATGCCGACTTTTAGAAAAATTAGGCTTTAAAGTAGGAATTATCGCTCAACCGGATTGGCGCACAACTGCTGATTTCAAAAGACTAGGTAAGCCGCGTTTAGGCGTTTTAGTTTCAGCAGGCAACCTAGATTCAATGCTGAATAAATTTACTGCGGCTAAAAAATTCCGGAGTAATGATGATTATTCGGCTGGCGGCAAATCTGGTTATCGCCCAGACCGGGCTACAATTGTATACTGTAATCGTATTCGCGAACTATGGAAGAATATCCCAATAATTGTTGGCGGAATTGAAGCTAGTCTTCGACGTTTCGCACATTATGATTACTGGTCAGACAGTGTTCGCCGATCTATCTTAATTGATAGCAGAGCGGATATTTTGGTTTATGGCATGGGTGAAAAACAGCTCAAAGAAATATCTCTTCAGCTAGCAAGTGGGATAGCTGTATCAGATATTCGAGATGTACAAGGCACATGTTATCGATTAACCTCTCTTGATAGTATTTGGGATTATACAGAAATCCCTGACTTTTCTGATGTTCAAAGTGATAAAAAGAAATTCGCGGAAGCCTTTAAAATTCAATACCAAGAACAGGATCCAATTAGAGGCAAAACGCTCGTTCAAAATCACGGCGAATATTATGTTGTACAAAATAAACCCGCGCTACCTTTGACTACTGCTGAAATGGATGAAATCTATGACTTACCATATAAACGTACCTATCATCCAATTTATGAAAAAGACGGTGGCGTTCCAGCTATTCAAGAAGTTAAATTTAGTCTGGTTAGCCATCGTGGGTGTTTTGGTGGATGTTCATTTTGCGCTATAGTTTCCCACCAAGGACGAATTATCCAAAGCCGAAGCCAAGAATCTATAATAAATGAAGCTAAAATTCTAATAAACATGCCTGACTTTAAAGGTTATATTCACGATGTTGGCGGTCCAACTGCAAATTTTAGAATACCAGCCTGCAAGCATCAGGCTGAACGAGGAGCATGTAAAGGACGTCATTGTCTAGCTCCAGAACCTTGTAAAAATCTAGATACTAACCATAGTGATTACCTTTCTCTTTTGCGAACTTTACGTACATTACCAGGAGTCAAAAAAGTATTTATTCGATCAGGCTTACGTTATGATTACTTAATGACAGCAAAAGATGAAGAGTTTCTACAGGAGCTATGTCAGCATCACGTAAGCGGTCAATTAAAAATTGCACCTGAACATGTTTCCCCAAAGGTTACTAAATTAATGGGTAAGTCTGGCAAAGATGTCTATTTAAGATTTGCTAATGCCTATCAAAGAATAAATAAAGCTATAGGCAAAGAGCAATATTTAGTACCTTATTTTATGTCTAGTCATCCGGGGTGTGGGTTAAAAGAGGCTGTAGAATTAGCAGAATTTATTCGTGATTTAAAATATCATCCCGAACAAGTACAAGATTTTATACCGACTCCAGGCAGCCTATCCACCTGTATGTATTATACGGGTATCAACCCACTCACCAATGAAAAAGTGTATGTTGCTAAAGACCCTCATGAGAAAAAACTCCAACGTGCGCTTATTCAATATAGAAATCCTAGAAATTATCAATTGGTACATGAGGCTCTAATTAAAGCTAATCGCCAAGATTTAATCGGTTTTGAACCAAAATGTCTAATTCGCCCTCCAAAGCAGCAGCTCAATATGTCAGATCATGCTCGCTATAAAAAACAAAGTACAGTCTCTAAGCGAAGAAACAACAGAAACAGTCGTTGAATTTGCTGATAAAGAAAATGCGGCATGCACCTAGCCTTGGCTAAGCGAATCTGTGTTACCATTACTACCTTAAGCGCTATGATTTCTGTTAGAACTAAAAAAACAGGCAGCTAAGCCTGTTTTTTTTCATTAATAAATATATTCTTGCACTCATTCGTGGCTAGATATAACGCGATTAGGCCATGTACCATAATTATAATTACACCTAAAAATATACTATCAAATACTAAAACAACTAACCCCAGCAGTACAAAGATGCTACATAAAAGCAACTCCAGTTGCCGTGCCCAAGGTCTTAACTTTATCAGCCCATATGCAGGTACTAGATATACTGCTGAAGCAATTAACGAAGAGATTATTTCGATGATAGAGTTTTTCACATATGCAACGTAAATTCCGACAATATTCCCGGTACCTATTAAAGTGAGAAATGTAATAATCATCAGCAGCCTAAATGTTAGTTGCTCGTTAAGCCGATAAACAAATTGTTTTAGCATGACGATCGCCCCATTCTAAAATATTTTTCTTTGTTAATGCTTAACCTTTATAATAATTAAATATTTACATATAAATTGCTTTCCATGGTCAAAATAGCACTAAAATTTATTGGGGGAATTTGTGTGATCGATGACCAAGTTCATTTGCAAGCTGCCTTATTATGCGAAGAGGTAACTACTGACCAAAGCGGACGCCATAATATATATAATGAATTCAGTCAATATACAATGGGGTTTTCCCAACCATTCACGGTCTTTACAATATGGCGGGGAAGCAACTCAAAACCACTATATTCTGTTCATGAACTAACTGAAATTATTGCACCTGACGGACGTGTAGTTGCTAGTGGAAAGAATGGACCATTTTCTCTGCCAGATCCAACATATAGACAAGTTAATAGTTTAATGCTTGAAAACATTGATTTTACAACAGAAGGTATTTATGAGTTGAAAATCACTTTATGCGAAGACGATAAGGCAATTATTAAATCATATACTGACGCTATTATGGTCGTTTAATTTGCCACACGGGAAATCCCGTGTTTTTCTATGTACTACAGTATACCATTGTTTTTCTATGTACTACAGTATACCATTGTTTTTCACGGACTTTCCTTGAAAAAAACCATATAATTCTGGCTTTAAAGTTAATTTGGTAGGAATTTTTCCTTGCATTGAGAAAAAATAAATTGTATAGTAATATGTGATTTATTTTTGTAAACGGAGGTAAATAGCAATGCGTCGCTATAAACCCTTATTTTGGGTTACTTTTATAATACTAGTTGTTGTTATAGCAGGCAATAGCTATTTAGCCGGCTATGCTGATAGACGGAATCCCAAGAACATGAAAAGTATTACTGTATATACATCTCTACCAGTTGAACAGGCTGCGGTCTTAGCTCAGGAATATGAAAAGTCTTCCAACCTTCAAGTTAAAATTGTACCACTATCTGAAAAGGATATTATTACCCGCATAAACCTTGAGCAGGAAGACCCGCGAGCGGATATTATTTTAACTTCAAGCACGTTATTAGATTCATTAAAGAAAGATGCTCAACTTTCATCATATACATCAGAACAAACCGATATAGTCTATGAGCGTTTTAAAGAAGAGCACGGTTATTGGACTGGTGTTTGGTATGATCCGATTGTTCTTGCGGCAAATAAGGACTTTATTAAAGGTTTTAATCAAATTCCAACAAAATGGTCTGATCTGACAAAGGATGATCAGGTTCGCATAGGTATAACGGATTTTCTAGCTGCCGATGCTGCAGCCAATTTGTTATTTAGCTTGGTCTCGGCAAATGGAGAAGAGAAAGCCTTTGATTTTCTCAGTAAAATTCATCCTAAGGTTATTCAATATGCCAAATTCTTAGCTACCCCGGTCCGGATGGCTGGTATGGGTGAAGTAGATATTGCTATAGCTGTGCAAAGTGAAAGCATTCGCTATGTCAATGATGGTTTCCCAGTGAATATAATTTATCCTGAAGAAGGAACGGCCTATATTTTAACTGGGGTTGCCATGGTTAAGGGAGCACAGCATGGACCAGAGGCAAAACAATTTATCGACTGGCTGCTGCAAGACTCAGCTCAAGCAGTATTACAGCAAAACAAGTTTTTCTTTATCCCTACTAACCCAGAAATTACTTCTTATAAATCTTAT
The DNA here is from genome assembly GCF_036763085.1 of Dendrosporobacter sp. 1207_IL3150. Lineage (NCBI taxonomy): Bacteria > Bacillati > Bacillota > Negativicutes > Selenomonadales > Sporomusaceae > Dendrosporobacter > Dendrosporobacter sp. 1207_IL3150. Next base: position 6,576 of record NZ_JBAIYU010000011.1, on the reverse strand, counting down.
ACCAACAAATCTATTGAGTTATTAGATAATAAGTCAGTTACTACCGCAGAAGAAAAGCGATTAATCCTGGATAAATGGGTACAAAATGTACGCTTAAGTTCCAGAAAGCAATAGGAGGAAATTTAATGCTTAAAGCTGGCTTTATTAGCCTAGGCTGTGCTAAAAATCTTGTTGATACTGAGGTTATGCTGGGAAATTTAGCCGCCAATAATATAGAGATAACACCAAATCCGGAAGAAGCAGATATAATAATTGTTAATACTTGCAGCTTTATTGACACAGCTAAAGAGGAATCAATATCTACTATTCTGCAAATGGCTGATTATAAAAAAAACAATTCATGCCGGGCCCTTATAGTAGCTGGGTGCCTTGGACAGCGTTACAGACAGGACTTATTAGACGAGTTGCCTGAAGTTGACGCAATTATAGGAACAGGTGCATGGCACAGAATTATAGAAGCTGTAAATTCAGTCTTAGCTGGAGAAAGAGTTCTAATTATTGGCGAAACCGAAACAATTTATGATGAGAATATGCCGCGAATAACTACCACTCCATCTTATACTGCCTATATCAAAGTTGCAGAAGGCTGTAATAACCGCTGTTCTTATTGTGTAATTCCTATGGTACGCGGCAATTTCCGTAGCCGTTCAATTGAGTCTATCGTTACTGAAGCAACAAATTTAGCAAAACGCGGTATAAAAGAAGTTAATCTGATTGCTCAAGACACTACCAGTTTCGGTTTGGACATTTATGGAAAACCTCGCTTGGCCGATCTGCTAAAAGAACTTGTCAAGATTGACGGATTGAAATGGATTAGACTGCTATACTGCTATCCGAAATTTTTCACAGATGAGATTATTGACTTAATTGCTCGAGAGCCTAAAATTTGCAAATATATTGACATGCCTCTTCAACATGCTCATGACGATATTTTAAAGGCTATGTACCGACGTGACAGCAGAGGTGAAATTGAACAATTACTTGCAAAACTCCGCTCAAAAATCCCTGGGGTAGCAATACGCACTTCATTCATTGTTGGTTTTCCAGGCGAAACTGAAGAACATTATCAATCACTTAGAACCTTCGTCCAAGAACAAAGATTTGATAAGGTGGGAGTCTTTACGTATTCTCGGGAAGAAGATACACCTGCTCACTCAATGGCAAATCAAGTCCCTGAGGAGGTAAAGCAAGAACGTTATCATGATTTGATGGCATTACAATGTCAAATATCTGAAGAATTAAATCAAGACCTGGAAGGCCAAACGCTAGAGGTACTTATAGAAGGCAGAGATCCTGAGCAGGCAAATATATCTTTCGGGCGTTCTTATCGTGAAGCTCCAGATATCGACGGCCAGGTTTATGTCGAGAACGATGAGTTAAGCAAACCTGGTGATATAATTAGTGTAAAAGTAATTCAGGGATTTACGTATGATGTTTTAACTGAAAAACAATAACTTAACAATAAACCGACACGGATTCACTAAAAATATTTATCCGATTATATTACGCGTATATTGCGAAAATAGTAGTGACAGTTGTCCTGCTATTTTTTATTTGCCCTGTGCATACTCTTTATTTAGGCTTCATTGTATATACACTTGCATTAAAGGATTTAACTAAAATTACGCGAATGCATAATTGGGAGGTTTTACTATGATAGTAGAAATAGTAACAACAGGTACTGAATTATTGCTTGGCCAAATTGTTAACACTAATGCACCATATTTAGCACAACAAATGAATAAACTTGGGTTCAATGTTCTATACCAAACTACAGTAGGGGACAATCGCGAACGCATGACACATGTGTTAGAGCATGCGCTATCGCGAGCGGATATTGTAATTACCTCCGGCGGTCTGGGACCAACCCAAGGCGATATAACAAAAGAAGTCACTGCACTGATATTAAACCGCAGTCTTTATTTGCATGAGCCCAGTAAAAATAAGATTAAATGTTTTTTTGCTGAGCGACACGCAAATATGTCTGAAAGCAACTTACGCCAAGCTATGGTACCTGAAGGGTCAATTATACTTTCTAACGAGCGTGGAACTGCTCCTGGTATTATTCTTGAAAATAATAATAAAATAATTATTAACTTACCCGGCCCTCCGAATGAACTAAGTTTTATGTTTGAACATTCTGTTGTCCCGTATTTAAACAATAAATATGGGATGCAAGGGTCTATTATTTCTAAGGTTCTTCGGACATATGGTATTGGAGAATCTGCTCTCGAGGATAAAATCAAGGATTTAATTATAAATCAAACAAATCCAACAATTGCGTTACTTGCCCGCATGGGTGAAGTTGTAATAAGAATTACAGCTAAAGGTAAGAATGAATTAGAAGCTCAAAAGCTAATTGATAGTGTACTGCAAAAAATCGTAAGCCGAGTAGGCGAATACATATTTGATACTGATGATAATAGCATGGAAGTTGTTGCTGGCCGTGAGTTAATTAAAAACAATCTTTCTCTTGCACTGGCCGAATCGTGTACAGGTGGTCTAATTACAAGCCGTCTGACTGATGTTCCTGGCAGTTCTAGCTATATTTGCGGATCGATTGTTTGTTATAGTAACGACGTAAAAGTTCAAGAGCTTAATATTCCACATGAAGTAATCTTAAAATACGGTGCCGTCAGTAATGAAACGGCTACGGCGATGGCTAACAGTATTCGCCGTAAATTTAAAACAGATATCGGGATAGGAGTGACAGGAATTGCCGGTCCAGGAGGTGGCACGGCACAAAAGCCTGTAGGATTAGTTTATATAGCAATAGACGGTCCAATAGGTTTAAGGTGTCATAGCTATCATTTTATTGGTCAACGTACTGATATTAAATTTCGTGCTTCTCAGGCAGCACTTGATATTTTGAGATGCTATATACATGACCTAACATCATAGGAGGATATATAATTTGAAAAAAGACACAGAATTTTTCGGTGATATTCAGCTAAGTAAAAAAATTCTATCTGCTATTACAGAAATGGGTTTTGAAGAGCCATCACCAATCCAAAGCCAAACAATTCCCTTAGTAATTGAAGGACACGACGTTATAGGGCAAGCTCAAACCGGAACAGGTAAAACAGCTGCTTTTGGCATACCAACCCTAGAGAGAATCACAGATAACCGCCAAATACAGGCACTTGTACTTACTCCTACTAGGGAATTGGCTATTCAAATTTCAGAAGAGCTAAGTAAAATAGGTAAATTTAAAAAGATCAAAACACTTCCAATATATGGTGGCCAATCTATTGATCGACAGATTAGAGCTTTAAAATTCGGTGTTCAAGTAGTTATTGGTACCCCAGGACGTTTATTAGACCACGTACGTCGAAATACTATTAAACTTGATACTGTTAAAACTCTTATTCTAGATGAAGCTGATGAAATGCTTGATATGGGATTTATCGAGGATATTGAATCAATTATCCAGAATATTCCTGTCGAAGGCCGCCAGACATTACTTTTTTCAGCTACAATGCCTGCTCCTATTGCAAAGCTAGCTGAAAAGTATATGAATCAACCACGTAAAGTGACCATTAGTAAAGAACAGCTAACCGTCCCATTAATTGATCAATCTTATTACGAGACGCGTGAAAAACTTGAAGGATTATGCCGCATTTTAGATGTAGAAGATATCGGAAGACTAATCATCTTCTGTCGTACTAAAAAAGGTGTTGATGATTTAGTAGCCTCTCTACAAGCACGTGGTTATATGTCAGACGGATTGCATGGGGATTTAAGCCAAGCTCAACGTGACAGAGTTATGAAAAAATTCCGTGAGGGAAAACTTGAAATTCTTGTAGCAACCGATGTTGCAGCACGAGGACTTGACATTGAGCACATTACACATGTAATTAACTATGATATACCGCAAGATCATGAGTCATATGTACATAGAATAGGCCGAACAGGTCGAGCTGGCAAAAAGGGTGTTGCTATTACATTTATTGAACCACGCGAATATCGCCAACTCAAAATAATTGAAAAACTCGCAAAGACACGTATTATCCGTAAACAACTTCCTTCCTCCGCTGATATTCTAGAACGCCAACGTGAAATAATTAAAAATCGTTTAATAGTTACATTGGATCGACGTAGCTTTACTGATTATCATTCAATAATATCTGACCTATCTGCAGACTATGACACTGTAGATATAGCAGCAGCAGCCGTTAAACTCTATCAAGAAGGGTTTAAGGAAAAGGAAGAAGAGCCTGTTACCACTCCTTTAGCAAATACAGGTGGTTCACCTGGTATGGTACGTCTTTTCATGAATGTAGGACGTTCACAAAAAATTCGCCCCGAAGATATTGTTCGCACTATAGCTAATGAAGCAGATATTCCAGGAAATATTATCGGTGTGATTAATATTTACGATAAATTCACATTTGTAGAAGTACCAGAAGATGTTGCAGAACGTGTTATGTCGGTCATGCATAAAAATACAATTAAAGGCTATAAAATTAACGTTGAACCGGCTAAAAGTCGTTGATATAAGCGATTACCGAGTGACACTACATAAGTCTAAGAAAACAAATATTTATATATTAAAAAAGGGCGTTAGCCCTTTTTTTTGTCTAACCCATATTTTTTTGTAAACCGTTCTAGCCTTCCTGTTGTATCAACTATTTTTTGCACTCCTGTAAAGAATGGGTGACACTTCGAGCAAACATCAACTTTCAAAATTTTCTTAGTGGAGCCGGTAATAAAACTATTTCCGCACGCACAGTTTACAACAGTTTCATAATATTTTGGATGAATTTTTTCTTTCATGCTTATCCCTCCTGAAGTATCAGTTAGAACAAACTATGCAGGATAACTTGTATTAATTCATAAATACATAAAAAATTTATTCTATTGACTTTACGAACAAATGTTTGTAAAATAGACTTGTATAAGAGGGGGAGGACGATTATGGATAAGCTAAAAGCATTAGAGAACGCAATGCGCCAAATTGAAAAGGATTTTGGCAAAGGCTCCATCATGAAGCTTGGTGAAGCAGCTGCCAAAATGAATATTGAGGTTATTCCTACAGGAACGCTATCTTTAGATATTGCTCTCGGAATTGGCGGTGTTCCCCGTGGTAGGGTTGTAGAGATATATGGCCCAGAATCTTCAGGTAAAACAACAGTTGCGTTACATATAATTGCTCAAGCCCAAAAAGCTGGCGGAATTGCTGCATTTATCGATGCTGAACATGCTCTTGATCCCGTTTATGCTAAAAATCTTGGAGTTGATATAGAAAATCTGCTTATTTCACAGCCTGATAATGGCGAACAAGCGCTTGAAATAGCGGACGCGCTCGTACGAAGTGGAGCAATTGATGTTGTTGTTGTTGACTCTGTTGCTGCACTAGTTCCTAAAGCCGAAATTGAAGGTGAAATGGGCGACTCTCATGTAGGTCTCCAAGCTCGTCTTATGTCCCAAGCAATGAGGAAGCTAACTGGAATAATCAGCAAATCCCATACTACCGCTATTTTTATAAATCAAATAAGGGAAAAGGTTGGCGTTATGTTCGGGAATCCTGAGACAACTACAGGTGGACGTGCTTTAAAGTTTTACTCGTCTATAAGATTAGATGTTCGTAGAACCGACAGCTTGAAACAAGGTAATGACATTGTCGGCAACCGAACAAAAGTAAAAGTAGTAAAAAACAAGGTATCTCCTCCGTTTAAGCAAGCCGAATTTGATATTATGTATGGTCAGGGAGTTTCACACGAAGGTTGCCTTGTTGATATAGGAACCGATTTAGACATTATCGAAAAAAGCGGCGCTTGGTATTCTTTTGCTGGAACCCGTCTTGGACAAGGCAGAGAAAACGTCAAAGAATTTTTAAAAGAAAACATTAATGTTGCCAATGAAATTGAAAAGAAAATACGCGAAAATTTAATACTAGGCGGAACCTTGAAGGCAGCAGTCATTGCAGATGATGTCGCAGCAGATTAGTAAAGACGTTTTAAAAGCAGCTGTAAATATATTATCTAGAAAACTTTATAGCGAGTATGAGCTTCGCTGTAAATTATCTTCAAAAGGATACACAACAACTTCCATCGATCTTGCTATAAAAGAATTAACAAAGCGCGGCTATATTGATGATGCCGCGCTTTGCGATATTTTGATCAGGAAATACTATACTGCTTCTAAATATAGCCAAAATTATATTATTTTGAAACTTAAGGGACGCGGTTTAGATGAGCATTTAATTGATAGCACTCTTAATAAATATTCCGATTTCGATGAGTTTACTGCGGCGATAAATGCATTAAAAAAACGATATTCTGATCCTGAAACTATAGAAACAGTTAAAGTAACAAGGTATCTTTTGTCAAAAGGTTTTTCGTTTAATACAATAAATACAATTACTTCTAAAAAAATATAGAAAATATTTTAAATATTTTTTTATAAATTCTGGTTAACTTGACACTACTTTCAAAAACAATTACAATTAATCTATCCGATCGTGTAAGAAAGATAGCTTTTTATTGTAAACTTTTAGAAGATTTTGAAACCAATTGCTATAGGGGATCAATTGGGGAAAGACTTTTAAAAGCCGAGTAATTTGCTCGGCTTTAC